>NZ_NWTA01000014.1:0-347 GCF_002531955.1 Rhizobium sp. M10
CTGGTCGACGACGTCACCGACACGGCGATGTTGAAGGTCTCGTTGGCGGCAAGGCCGCCAAGGTCGGTTGCCGTTACCCTGACGCCATAGGTGCCTGAGGTCGTCGGCGTGCCGGAGAAGGTCCGCGTCGAAGCGTTGAAGCTCAGCCAGGAGGGCAGCGCCGTGCCGTCGGCGGCCGTTGCCGAATAGGCCAGCGTCTCGCCGCTGTCGACATCGCTGAAGGTCGTCGTCGGCAGGGTAAAGGAGAAGGCGGAGCCAACGGTGGCGTTCTGGGCCGCCGTCTGCACCGCCAGCACCGGCGCATCGTTGGCGCCATGGATGGTGACGGTCAGGTTTGCCGTCGCCGT
>NZ_NWTA01000015.1:0-206642 GCF_002531955.1 Rhizobium sp. M10
GGGATTGACCTTGGCGAGCGCAATCTCCGGCAGCACCGTGTAATTGGCGAAGGTCGAGCAGCCCATATAATGGTGGATCTTGTCCTTGCCGATCGAAAAGCGCGAGGTGCCGTCCGGCATCAGACCCTGGCCCTGGGTCGAGCGGATGGCGGTGCAGAGATTGGTCTTGCGCGACAGGCAGGAATAACATTCGCGGCATTCCGGCGTGTAGAGCGGAATGACGTGGTCACCCTTCTTGACCGAAGTCACACCCGGGCCGACATCGACGACGATGCCGGCACCCTCATGGCCGAGAATGGCCGGGAAGAGGCCTTCCGGATCGGCGCCCGACAGGGTGAAATCGTCGGTGTGGCAGATGCCGGTCGCCTTGACCTCGACCAGCACTTCGCCGGCTCTCGGCCCCTCCAGCTGCACGGTCATCACTTCCAGCGGTTTGCCGGCCTGCGTGGCCACGGCTGCGCGTACGTCCATTTAGAATTTCCTTTCAATGAAAACCAAGCCTGCTTCGATGGAGCAGTGATCAATGTCCGATGCCGGAGGAACCAGGGAATGAAGTGGGCTAGCCGCGTCCAGGCAAAGGATGCGGAGAGCCCCCGTGACCGAGATCGCAATCGTAGAAATCGTAGCCCTCCCTCAGTTCGGCGCAGCAACGTCTTCACCGCCAGCCGCACTGGATCTTCGTTAACATACCAAATAGCATCTGCATACTAAAAAGTATCTGAGATGCTTCGAACGATTGCGGATCGCTCGGGCATGCCTCACGAACCTTCACAGCGCTCAGCGAAATCGGCGATGGAAATCAAGGGACTGATCGCCAAATCCGCAGCTGCTGTCGGTGACGGAGTAGCGGACGCGATCGCCGGCTCGGCGGAGCCGGCCGAGAGCAGCCTGGGGCATCTTGAACAGAAATGGCGCCGTCGCGATAACACGACGGCGCCGTTTCGGGAGGCGACCTGACGGTCTCGTATCACCCCTTGTGTTCGCGGCCTTCCACTTGGATCACGAGATCGACCTCATCGCCGATCATGCCGAGCGCGGCCTTCATGCCGAAATCGCTGCGTTTGACTTTGGTCGTGGCGCTGAAACCGACAACGTGGCTCTTATCCCAAGGGTTCTGCCCTTCCTTGTTGAACGTGACGTCCAAGGTCATGGGTTTCGTCACTCCCGCTATCGTCAGATCTCCGACGACCTGGCCGGTGTTGTCGCTCGTCTTTTTGAACTCCTTGCCGACAAATGTGATGTCCGGAAATTCCGTGGCGTTGAACCAGTCGGCGCCCTGGATGTCGCCATCACGCTGTTTGTTATTCGTCGAGATCGACGCAACGGTGACCTTGACATCGAGACTGCTGGCGTCCGGCTTGGAAGCGTCGAAATCGAACGTGCCGGAGAACTCTTGCGCGACTCCGATCACCTTTGAGAAGCCAAGATGGTCGGTGTAGAACGCAATACCCGAATGCACCGGATCGATGTCGAATTTCGCGGCCGAGGCGGGCGACACCACGCCGGCGAGCGCCGTCATCGAAAGTAGCAATGCTGCTAATCTGTATTTCATTTTCATTCTCCTCCTCCTGTTAAACTGGAAAGCTCGATCCATAATCGACGAACGCGACGGCAAACGCCGCTGCAGCCGGCAGTGCAGCCAAGGCGGCATGGACGAAAAGGCGTGGAAACGGCCGAGAAAGGCCGAGCTTCAGGCAGATACGTTCCGAGAGCGCCGGCAGCACAGCGCAGAGAGCGAGTACCGCAAGTGCGATGAGATCGGCTTTGCGCGTGATCAGCACGACGGTATCGGCGATGGCGATGAGGCCGCCCAAGGCGCCGAGGGACGAGGCGCCGCCAAAACGGAAGGCCGGCTTTGCTGCGTGAACAATTAGAATTCCGAAGCATCCAGCCGCAAACATCAGGCAGAGCTGAAACGAGGAAGATGAGGCGCCGAGAAGGGCAATCGGTGCAAAGCCGGTCGCAAGTACGGCAACGACGCCGCCTCGCTTCACGTCGTCCTCTGCACCTGTTGCTCCGCGCCACATGACCATCGCCATGATCGCCATTCCGGCAACCGCGGCGAGCGCCACTTCCCAGGACGCTGCCCCCAATCGCGGCGAACCGACATAGAATGCGGCCGCGACCGGCTGCAGAAGCGCGAGGAGGCGCACCGCGCGTGGGGCCGCTATCTCGGCGGCAAAGCCGATCGCCGTTCCGACAACGATCACGTAAAATACCTTATTGACCGCACCGACGGGCGGAAACGTCGGAACTTTGTTGTAGGTGAGCCAATAGGCTGCCAGCAATGCTGCGGGCATCAGGAGGTCGGTCAGCCGAGCCAAGCCGCGCCAACGCATCAGGCCCGATCCGAGAAAGCCAACAAGCGTCATGACGAGCAGGGACGCGACCAGCGTCTCCTGAGGGGAGTTGCCAAATCCAAGCATGTAGTGATTTTCCGAATTGCCAATCCACGACGTGCCGCTGACGGGCACGACCAGGTGGTGTCTTATCCTGCGGCTCGTGCACTTCGACAGGTCGTCACGATTATGACTTTGTCCATGATCCCCCCATAACCCGCATGCTCCTCAACAGCGGTCGCCGTTCCCATCCCAAATACCATTTGGTTTTCACATACCAAACAGTTTCTGGATGAAAGCTAGTCTTTGAATTTCACGATGTCAAGCCGATTTGCGCGGAAAGATTTGCTTTCCCGCGCTTGGCAAGTCCTTTCGACATGAGCCGCGCTATTGCTCATGCTCAAGCGCGCGCGCCCGGCCGCGGCGCGCACTTCACATGATCAGATGGTGGATGATTTTGGTTATACTGTAGCCGCTTTGGCGGGCGTCGACGCGCGTGAGGACCGGTACATTTCCCTCAGCACGACCCGGACCATGTCCCCAGGAGCGCCGTCCTTGAGGAAGCTCGAAATACCGCCATAAGTCAGCTCGAGCACGATACCGCCGATATAAAATGGGCTCGCCGGCGGCTGCAGAACAAGGTTCAGCTTGTCGATAAGGATCTTGCCGACGCCTTCCCACTGATCCCTGAATAGTTTTATATGCCGGTCTCCGAGCGTGTGGTCATGCTGGGCCATCCGAAGAAGCTCTATCGCCAGCATACCCCATCTGCGATCGTCGCCGCGATCGTTTGCCCACCCTGCCAAAACATCGATCAGTCCCATTGGGTCATCGTGTTTTCCGAGGAGCTCGGTCAGCTGAACGACGTCGCCACCCGCGTTACCGGCAAGGAGTTGCAGGAAGATATCTTCCTTATTGGCAAAATTTGAATAAAACGCCCCCTTCGAGTAGCCCGCCTCTTCGGCGATGCGTTCGATCGAAGCCCCGGCATAGCCGTAGCGTGCCATGACTTCGTAAGCGGACGCCAAAAGCTTTTCCTTTGTGCGAGCCTGACTTTGCTCACGTGTCAGCCGTGCCATTCGCAAATCCGTTTCGTGCGTATCCAGACACCGAGGCGTACCTCAAAACGAGGTGATCACACAAGAGCCGTTAGAAGACAAACGAGTGCCCAGAAAATCGGATACTCGGGACCCATCTTCTGCCAGCGCCAATTCTTGCCGTTGATTTTCACAACTGCGTAGCCCGCGCCAAGTAGCACCAGAGCACCGACAAGAGCTGCAACCCGGGGGTATATCGAGAAAATCAGCCCCACGGCCGCGCAGGCTTCTGCAACCATCGTGAGGCCAACGAACAGCTTCCCGGGCCTGAAGCCTGCCGCCTCGAATGTTCCACCGGCCTTCTCATAATGCAGCCCCTTGCCGATGAGATGGGGAACAAGCCAGGCCCCGCAAAGAATG
This sequence comes from Rhizobium sp. M10, assembly GCF_002531955.1. Taxonomy (NCBI): domain Bacteria; kingdom Pseudomonadati; phylum Pseudomonadota; class Alphaproteobacteria; order Hyphomicrobiales; family Rhizobiaceae; genus Rhizobium; species Rhizobium sp. M10. Next base: position 3,797 of record NZ_NWTA01000015.1, read on the forward strand.
CGGAGCCAGTCAATCAACACGAAGTCCATGTCTCCTCCCTGACGCGGCCTCCGGCCGCGTTCGCGAGGATAATTGGCAATCCTCGCTTGCCTTTTCAGATACTAAACGGTATTCACAATCCAGATAGGATGTCAATACGACGCGATCTCTGAGTTTGGGAGGGTAAAGCTTATGGAAATGATGCGTGCTGCGCGCCTGCATGCCGTTGGTCAACCGATGAGGATTGACGAAGTCGAGCGGCCGAAGGCGACCGGAAGCGATGTCGTCGTCCGCGTGAAAGCCTGCGGAATGGTCCCGAATTTGGCGAACGTCCTGGCCAACTGGGAAACCTGGTATCCGCAGATGCCGCTCCCGCCGCGCCCGGCAATCCATGGCCTCGATCCGAGCGGGATCGTCCATGAGGTCGGCCCCCAGGTCGTCAACCTCAAGCCGGGCGACAGGGTGTACGTGAACCCCGGTCGATTCTGCGGCGCTTGCCACCATTGTTCGTCGGGCAAACCGCAGGCTTGCGAACATTGGACCCTCGGCGGCTACTTCGGCTACAATCAGAAAAGCCTGGAGATGTTCGCGCGCTATCCTTACGGTGGCTTCGGCGAATTCATGCTCGCCCCGCAGGCGCAGGTTATCAAGATCCCCGATAGGATGAGTTTCGTCCAAGGCTCTCGCCTTGGTTATCTTGGCACCTCCTACGCCGCCCTCAAGAAATGCGGGCCGCTGATGGGCAAGAGCCTGATCATCAACGGTGCGACCGGCACGCTAGGGCTGGGGGCCACGCTGTTTGCGCTGGCCATGGGCGTCGCAAAAATCTATGCCGTCGCCAGGGGCGAGACGCTGCTTAAGCGGCTTAAGGCGATCGCTCCCGACCGGATCGTCACTTTTTCGAATGTCAATGGATCGTCGGGAAGCTTCGTCAAAGAGCAGACCAACGGAAGCGGCGCCGACCTCATGCTCGATACGCTCGGCGCAAAGGCCCCCCTGGATTCCATGCTGGACGCCATGGGCGGCGTCAAACGCGGCGGTCGCATCGTCAACATCGGCGGAACGTCCGGAGCTTTGCCTGTCGACGTCAAATGGTGGATGGACGAGCAGATGGAATTGATCGGCTCGGTCTGGTTCACCGCCGCTGAAGGCATGGAAATCGCTGCCATGGTCGAGGCTGGAATCATCGACATGTCGGTCATGTCGCCAATGGTGTGGCCGTTGGAGAAGATCAATGATGCCATCTCCGGCGTCGGCAAGGACGAGGGCGGGTTCACCTATTACGCCATCGAACTGTAAAGAAGCGCCAATGGCTCACAACTACCGGGTCACTGTGGAGCGGCTGGAGGGCGGCGTCCCTTCGGCTGCCGACGAAGCTCTCATTTTCCAAACCACCAACCACGACGATCTGTTCAAAATCCTCTCGGCCGTTCGCCAAAAGCAGCTGCTGCCTGACGATGAGGCAGCAGAGTTCACCGTTGGATTGAAGCTGTTCACAGAGGTTCTCATGAGACACCGAGCGGATACGCCTTTCAAAGAACTGTTCCCGCACATCGGCAGCTTCATGAAATCCCTGAAACGCTGACGCCGCAGCCGTTCCGACTGCGGCGCAACCGGGAGGCAATCGAGGATAATAAGATGAAGACAATTTCGCTCGAACGGTCGTATGGCGGAACCCAAGGTGTCTACGCCCACCGCTCCAACATCTGCAACTGCGACATGACTTTCGCCGTCTATCTGCCGCCACAAGCACAAGAGCGTCCGTGCCCAGTGGTCTGGTATCTGTCGGGACTGACCTGCTCCCATGCCAATGTCATGGAAAAGGGTGAGTATCGGCGGGCCGCCGCACTCTTGGGGTTGATTGTCGTGTGTCCCGATACAAGCCCCAGAGGTGCCGATGTGCCGGACGATTCCGACAACTGGCAGTTTGGAAGCGGCGCTGGATTTTACCTCGACGCGACCTGCCCACCGTTCGATGTGAACTACCGCATGTATTCCTATGTCTCGGAGGAGCTTGCCCGTCTTATTGCCTCGGAATTCCCGGCGGACATGGCACGCCAGGGCGTGTTCGGACATTCCATGGGCGGCCACGGCGCGATCACGCTTGCCCTGAAGCACCCCGACCGCTTCCGCAGCTGCTCTGCATTCGCGCCGATCGCGCGGCCCACATTGGCTGGTTGGTCCCGCCCGGCCTTCGAGCGCTATCTCGGCACCGACGAAGGCGCCTGGCGGCAATATGACAGTTGTGCGCTCATAGAAGATGGCTTCCGATTCCCCGAGCTCCTTGTCGACCAGGGAACGGCCGACGCGTTCATCGAGGACGGACTGCATCCCTCTGAACTGCAGAGAGCCTGCGAAAAAGCCGGCATCCGGCTGAACCTTCGGATGCAGGAGGGCTATGGCCACTCCTACTATTTCATTTCGACTTTCATGGAAGACCATTTGAAGTGGCACGCTGAGCGGCTCAACCGCTGATCTGCCGCAATGCCGTCAGAAGGCCGGGCATGGTGCCCGGCAAAATCGAAGGAAGAAGCAATGGCTCATATCGGCATACATCCCCATCTCGATGGGGGATTGAAGAAGGGTGCGGCGACCTTTGTGGGCGGGACGCTGGTCTGTGAATGCGCCACAAATCCGGTGAAAGTGAAGATCAAAAGCGATATCGCTCATAATCACGCCTGCGGCTGCACCAAGTGCTGGAAGCCGGAGGGCGCTGCCTTCTCGATCGTTGCCGTTGCTCCCTCTGAAAGCGTTGAGGTGATCGAGAATGGCGACAAGCTTGTCGTCGTCGATGCCAATGCTCTCATCCAGCGGCATGCCTGCAGGGAATGCGGCGTCCACATGCACGGACCCATCGAGCGCGACCACCCGTTCCAGGGGCTCTCGTTCCTGCATCCGGAGCGCTTCGAGGAGGACGGCTGGGCAGAGCCCGGTTTTGCGGCTTTCGTGTCCTCGATCATCGAGAACGGTTTCGAGCCGGCTCAAATGGACGGTGTCCGTGCCCGTCTTCACGAACTGGGCCTCGAACCTTACGATTGCCTGTCTCCCGGGCTGATGGATTATATCGCCACTTGGACGGCGAAAAGGAGCGGCGCTCTGCCGGCTTGATCTTCAAGTGCCGGGCACAGCCCGGCTTCCCAATGCGCGGTTTCAGAAGATCCCGCCATTCAGGCAGACCGAGGTCTGCGGAACGCCAGGCGTCTCGGAGTTTGCGTATTTTGTTCGACAGGGACTTAGTAGTCTCATCATGACCAGTGTGCGCTGCTATTTCATCGAGAATAGCCACCTCCATGCGGCATGTTAGCAGTTGGTACAAGGTAGACGCTGGCCTGAGTTCCATAAGCTATCTTACGCCACTTTTGCTCTCAATGCGGGAATAACTACATCTTACTCTATTATAACGTGTGGCACGAAACGTGATAGATTGGCCGTTATCTGTGTCCGATCTTCGCGAACCGCAAGACCGCAAGCGCGATCACCGGCGACCCAGCTGCCGAGCACGGCGAAGCCGCCGTCGCTTTCGAAAAGCGGGGCGTAGGCCTGGATGATGAAACCTTCGTCGCCGTAATCGCCCGGAGCAGAAACCAGTTCCCGTCCCTGTCGAAATATCGTGACGTTCTCACCCTCTCGCGACAACAGTGGTTTGCGCACATAGTCGGTCAGGGTGGAAGCCGCCGGGTCATCGGTGAAATAGCTCGGCAAAAGATTGGGGTGATTGGGGTGGCGCTGCCAGAGCAAAGGCAGAAGCCCCTTGTTGGAAAGCACGGCCTTCCAGGCGGGCTCGACGAAAACATCGCCCGAGCGCGCGAGTTCGCGGGCAAACGGCTCGCGCAGCATGAATTCCCATGGATACAGCTTGAAGCAGCGGTCGATCACCCGATCCTTGAGATCGGTGTAGCGGCCCTCAGCGTCGATGCCGATCTCGCGAATGTCGAGAAGCTCGACGCGATGGCCGGCCTGCACCGCACAGTCCATGAGATAGACGGTCGTGCCGCGATCCTCCTCGTTGTCGGTTATCGCCGCGAAGTGGAAGATCGGCTCCTTGGGAAACTGGTCGAACGCCTCGACAAGGCTCTCCTGCAGGAAATTATACTGGTCCGCTTCCTTCGGCAGAACACCCAAAGCGATCTGATCGGTCAGCCAGTTGAACTGAAAATAGGCGGTCTCGAATACGGAGGTGGGAGTATCGGCGTTGTATTCGAGCAGCTTGGCCGGGCCGCTGCCGTCGTAAGCAAGATCGAAACGGCCGTAAAGGTGCCGGTCGCGACGCTGCCAGGAGCGCTGCACCACATCGCGCAGGTCCTCCGGAATGGCCAGCCTGTCGAGCGACTCTTCGCTGCCGACGATATCACCGACCAGATCCATGCACATGTCGTGCAGTTCCTGGCTCGGTTCTTCGATCTTCGTCTCGATCTCATCGAGCGTGAACGTATAGGCAGCATCGTCGAGCCAGTAGGGCTCGCCATACATGACGTGAAATCCGAAGCCGACGGCGCGCGCCTTGTCACGCCAATCAGGACGCGCGGGAAGAGTGATGCGCTTCATGTCAGCCGCCGAAACTGAAGGACGACCGGCCACCGAAGCCCTGCCGGGCGACGGTGCGGGTATTGACGTTGACCGGCTTGACGCTCTGGCGCGAAGGCGCCGTCACGCTGTCGCTGCGCATGCCGCCCGAGCCAACGGTGGTCGTCACTGTCTGCCCCGAGCGATTGCGATAGATCGGCGTCGAGCCGTAGTAGTAACCGGCCGCTTCCTGGCGCCGGCGATAATCGTAATAATCGCTGACGTTGTTCAATGCCGAAGACAGCATGTAGCCTGCGAGGAACGGCATAAAGACGCTGCCGCTCCCGCCGGTATTGTTGGGCAGAGCGTTGGCCGCTTGTTCCGTGCACTGGCCCTTGCCATATTCGGCTTCGCAGGCGGCCATGCCGTCGAAACGCGGCGCGGCGGCGAGGTGGGCGCGCATCGCATCCTGATAGCTGGCCTGGCAGACCTGCCGGTCCATCCCGGCGGTCACGCATTGATCGACCGACGTGAACATTATCTCCGAAGGAGTGTCATCGCCGCAGCCGGACAGTGCCAGGGTCGAGGCAGCGATGGTGCCAAGGGCCAGGAAAGGTCGCCTGTGCCCGCTCATGCGTCTGCGCATCTTTTCCTCCCTCAATAGGTCATGCAGGCGGCGTTGAGAATACCGACGACGAGGGCGATACCGCCGCCCCATATGCCGGCGGCGATATTGTCGGCGGTGATCTTTTCATGCAGATCCTTCATGGTGAAGTTCGCAATATAAAAAGCGAGGATCTGCGCCAGAATGCCGATCACCGCCCAGATGACGTAGTCGACGATGCTGACCGAATTGGCTGCCGCCGAAGCCAGAGGCAGGCTGAAACCGACAAGCGCGCCCAAGAATGCCGTAACGGCCGCAAGATTGCCGGCGCGGATGAGTTGAACCTCCTGTTGCGGCGTCAGCCAGGTATAAATCACCGCGAAAACAGCGTAGGCGCCCAGACCGATGGCGAAATAGCCAAGGAAGGCAGGCAGGCCTGCCACATAATCGAGCATCGATAAAATCCTCCGTTAAAATTGATAGGGTCCATCAGACGCGGCGAACGTCGGCTGGAGCCAGACCGTAACCGATCAGAAATTCCACTGAACTGCCCGCCTGGCTCTGGCCGAGGTCGAGGTCGCGCTCGACATTGATCAGAAGCATTTCGCGCGTCGAGCCAAGTGGGCGGTAATACAACATGCAGGTCTGGTGAATGGCGCGCTGCGCTTCGCCGTCGTCGACCTTTTCGGTAAATTCCACCAGTTGGGCGCGTTCCGGGCCGTCGCCCCAGAATCGGTTATAGAGGATCCCGTCGGCATCATAGGATGGCTGGCCGATCAGGCCGGCCGGACCGGTCCAGCGGCTCCATTCGCTCTGACCGGCCGGCACGACGCTGTCCCACGGCTGATAGAAGCTGATATCGTCGATCACATCACCCGGCTTGCCCGAGGCCGACATCACCTGAATCATCCGGTTCTCTTCATCGTAATAGCGCGACAGAACCGTGGCGGCATCGAGCGAAACCTCACCGTAGCCGGCAATGATGAACGGCCCGCTCCGTGGCAGCGGCATAGCCGGCTCGCCGCCCAAAGCATCGGCTTCAAGGGAAAGGAAATCGATCTCGAACGCCCCACCGATGGCCACGTTCAAGGGACCGAGTTCTTTGGGTAGGGGCTTTTCGTCCTTGTTTCCGCCGAACCAGCCGATCATGTTTCGTCTCCCATTCTAGCCCAGGCAATGGCAGCGGGATCTAGCCGCATTCCGCTGATGTAGTAAAGAGTCTCGCCGCCGCGCATCGGCGTCTCGTCTCGGCAATTCAGGTCGGTCATGCCCTCGCTCAGCATGCCCACCAGTGTCACATTGTACCGGCGCTTGAGCCTTAAAAATACGTCGCCATAGAGCAGTGGCGTTTGCAAAGGCGGTACCGGCAGGGAAAAGGCCGTGTCGGTGGAGGCGGCCGACAGCAGCCGTGCGGCGATTTCCGAGGAGCCCGGGTCACGCGCCGAACGCGACAGAAGCTCCTCGGCGAGCGAACCCACCGCCTCGACGCGTGGCCGCAGCTGTTTGACCATCTGCGCCGTGCGGTCATCGGCGAAATAGGCCACGATATGGGCATCGGGCGCGTGATCCTCGGCAATTAGGACTGCGGCCAGCGTTTCGTCGTCATTGGCGCCGCGCGCGATGATCGCGCGCGCCTGGGCCACACCGGCCCGCACCAGAGCGTCGGCATCGGCAAGCCGATCGCTTCTGATATAGTCGGCGTAGTCGGCGGCGGGGTTTTCCGGCAGATCCTTGGCGACCAGAACGCTCATCGGCTCGTTGGCATGGCGTTCGGAATGCAGCAGCCGCAGCGTCTGGTATGTCTGCCCCTCTTGCCAGCCGACAACGATGATATGGCCGGCGCGTTCGCTGTAATCACCCAATCCGCGCATGCGATTCCTCCAGATCGTACCGATAGCTGTCAACAACTTGCCAAGAACTGCAGTAAAGATGGCAATGCCACCGGGAAGAACGACCAAGACGGTAATGAGCCGACCGGGCGCCGACTTTGGAGAAAGATCGCCATAGCCGACAGTCGTTGCAGTGACCATATAGTAATAAAGGAAGTCGACCGGGTTGCCGACGAGATCGCCCTCGCCCGCCAGGATAAAGAGCAGGTAAGACACGACCAGATGGAGAACGAGGATAAGAAAAACGGCTGACCATGCCAATTCGCCGAGCGAAAGATATATACGCCGCAGAAATGAAGCGATAAATGGCAAGCGATTCACCCCCGTTGCTAACGTGCACCCTACCGAAATTTATTTCGCGCGCCAGACCTTTAAGTTGTAAACCGACTACCCAGATATTTTTGACGCTCTAACCGATGGAGGACTTTTTGGAGACCTGGAACCTCACCACTTTAACGCGCCTGTTCGCCGCCGATCCGGAGGCGCTCGGCGATGTTGATGTAGCCGTACCCGAACACGGGGACGTCTTGTGCGTAACGCTGAAGGAAAGAGGCGATCTTGACGTTTTCGTCACGGTGAGCGGCGAGCGCGACATCCTCGTCAGCGTTGTTCTGGTACCATGCAAGGAGGTGCCCAACCGAGAGGCCTTCGAACGCATGGTTCTGAAGACGCACAAGTTCGTGCCACTCTCCAGTTTCGGCATCACCACGATCGACGGTGAGGAATGGTACGAATTGTTTGGCTCGCTTTCAGCACGCTCGCCGGCCGAGACCGTCGTCGAGGAAGTCGCCATTCTGGCTGCCAACGCCGTCGATGCAGCGCATATGATTGAAGAATGGAAAAGCGGGGAGATTGAAGCGTGAGCACCTGGGGAAAGATTTTTACCGCCATTCGCGGCGGCATCAACGAGGCAGCAGAAGCAGCCGCCGACAGCCAATCCATGCGCATTCTCGACCAGGAAATTCGCGACGCCGAACAGTCGCTGCGCCGGGCGCGATCCGATCTGGCCGGCATCATGGCATCGAACAAGAGCGTCATGCGCCGGCTTGAAGAAAACCGCGCAAAGGAAACCAAGGATACCGACAGCGCCCGCGCTGCGATCTCCGCGGGCCGTACGGATCTCGCGCAGGGTCTGGCGCAGCGCATTGCCAATAGTCGCGCCGAAGTGCAGCGAGACCAGGAAGAGCTCGATCGGCTGCTGCCCCGCCAGCAGCAGATGCTGCGCACGATCCAGGAAACCGAGTCGCGCATCGCGCAGATGAAGCGCGAGGTAGAGAACGTCAAAGCCAACGAGTCGCTGCTGCGCGCCCAATCGGCGATCGCCCATAACCAGTCGGGCATCAACACCCGTCTCGGCAGCGCCGTGGAAAGTCTCGAACGCATCAAGAAACGCCAGGAAATCACCGCCGGCCGTATCGAAGCCGGGGCGGAACTGGCCGCGCTGGAAAACGGCAGCGATCTCGACCGCCAGCTGCGCGAGGCCGGCATCGGCAGTTCGAGCCAGTCGGCCGACGACGTCCTTGCACAGCTGATGGCGCCGACACGCTCGGCCGAGCCGGTCTTGCTGCCCGCCCCTGCCGGCAACAAGGACCGATAATTCCCGGAGCGGCCGCCCGTCGGGATATTTATTCCCGAAGACGGAGCGGCCGCACGTGGAACTTCGGTGGATCTCGCAAAGGCGAAGATCTCTTTGCACCGCGGGGGGCGCCGATCTCGCGGCTATTGGCGGCCGACGGCTGTTGCCTGCGACCAGACAACCATCCATTCGCCGTCGCGGAGTTCATAAGTATCTGTGTGCCAATACTCCCCGGGCGGCACGGCGTGCCCGTTGAAGATGACTTCGAGGCGCGCACGATAACGTATCACGGCAGCGGAGCCATTGAGGCGGACGGCAATGTCACCCGGCTCCCAAGCCCGATACTTGATGTGCCCGGCTGCGATAGCGCCTAGATATTCCTCGCGCGAGAGGGCTACACCGATTGGCGTGATCAATTGAAAATCATCGGCGTGAAGAGGTCTGGCCGCGGACATATCGGCCGCGACCAGTGCACGCAGCCGGGTGCGCTCGATTTCACGGATGTGATCTGCTGCAGTTTGATCATTGCTTGTCATTCTCATCTCCTGGATGCATTTGCTCTTCGCCGCGCAGGTCAATTTTGACGACCGGCGGTCACCAGGCCGTTGTCAATCAGGCTCTGACCGCAGGCGCGGATTGTTTCCTCCTCAGGGCGCGGCTGCCATTGCAGCATCGCTTCTGCCTTGGCGGTGTTGACGCGCAGGTCCCGTCCAAGCTCATGAACGATCATCCGAGCGTCGGCGTCGACGAGCGCCAGAATTCGGACGACCCAGTTCGGAAGTTCAGCGGATGGCAATTGTGATGCGTAATCTGGAAAGGATTGGGCAAGAACGCGCGCCAGGTCTTTCATCCAGAAGACGCGTCCTCCAACGATGAATCTGTGTCCGGCAGCTTCAGGCTGGATCATCGCGCGGACATGGGCAAGGGCGACATCGCGAACGTCAGCGATTGCGCAGCCGTAACGCGGGAGCCTCGTGAATCTGCCGCTCATCAAATGCTTGATCAGTCCGACCGATGTGCCGCAGTCATTGCCCATTAAGGGGCCAAGGATGAGGCCCGGATTTATCACGGCGAGAGGAAGGTCGTATTCTTCCGCGAACGCCCATGCGGCGCGTTCGGCCAATGTCTTGGATTTGTAGTAAGCGGTTGCCCGTTTGCTCTCCGGGTCGGTCCAGTCCGTCTCGCTGAATGGAGCGCGTCCGCCACCATGGTTGGTGGCGGCGATGGATGAGGTAAGGACGACCTTTTGCACTTTCCCGGAATGGGCCGCGCGCAATACGCGGAGAGTACCCTCCCGCGCTGTCCGGATGAGCCCTGCCGCATCGCGCACCGCGCCGCTTGGAAATGGAGACGCCGTATGGATGACGTAATCGCAGCCCTCAACCGCGTCCGCCCAGCAGAGATCTTGATCGAGGTCGGCTTCGACGAAGCTCAGATTTTTAGCGAAAGGCTGAAAGCGCGAGCCGATTTCCGGCGCTGAATGCAGCCTTCGCATGCTTCCACGAACGCGATAACCTTGTTGCAGCAACTGCAGCGCCACATGCCCGCCCAGGAAACCACTGATACCTGTGACAAGGACCGTGGTGTCCTTCGGTAGTTTCGTCCGGTTCATCATCCTGCTCCCAAGCGATGGTCAAATTAGACAATTAGACTCAATTTGTCTATCTGACTTTTGACAGCTCAGACAAGCAGTGTCAATGTGTCCATATGAAAAATGAAGATCGCAAATCAGCCCACATTCTGGATTCCGCGCTCCCAGTGTTCGCCCGGTACGGCTTTCAGAAAACCACTATGGCGGATATTGCGCGCACGGCAGGGATATCGCGCGCTTCGCTCTATCTTGCTTTCAACAGCAAGGAAGAGCTGTTTCGAGCCGGTTCCGCCCGTGCACACCGATTGACGATGGCCGAGGTGGAAGCGGTCCTTAATCGGACGGGAGATGTGATCGATCGTATCGCGGCTGCCATCTCCGCCTTCCAGCAAGGGTTGATCGCCCCGTTCGGCAACAGCGAAAACGCCAAGGAACTGTTCGAGACGAACATGGAGCTCGCCGAGGACATAACGATTGCCGCCCGATCGAAGCTCATCGCGCTGTTGTCAGAGGCCCTGGGGGAAGCCCGAGAGCGAGGGGAAATCGATCTGGCAGCATCAGGAGGCCGACCTGCTGACCTCGCGGCGCTGATTGCGGCTGCGATGGATGGCATCAAGCACAATTTCCGCGCCGGTGGACCATCCGATGAATCCATGCGGCTGTTGATGCGGATTTTGCAATTGGCGCTCATGCCGGAAAGCAGGAGATGACCGACGGGCGTCGCCGCGGCAGCTTTGCCGCAGGAATCAGCAGACGCCGGCCGCGAGAGCGAAGTCCATAAGGCCAAGGTGGCTATTTGCGTCGGACGCACGAACTTTCCTTCGGATCGCCCTCCTCGCCGATGACGCCGTGGTGCATGAAGACCGGAGCTTTTGCGGCGATGGGCGCCTCCTGAATTGGCTTGGATGCAATGCGTTTGAATGGTGATCACCAAGCGACGCGCATCAACGGGTCCCACCTTGCGCTTGCAGCCAAAGCACGCTACTTGGCATCTGTAATGTTATTACATGACAGATCGAGCACGAGCCGTGCCGGCCAATCGAAAGGTTTCAGTGAATGAACAAGGCGATCACCACACTCAGCTACGCCCTGGCTGTATCCGCAACATTGACGTTTGCGGGAACGGCAGGCGCCCAGACATCTTCGGGGAACAATCACGGCCACAGCCATTCCCACGATAAGAAGGGGTCGGTGCATGATGGGTATTTCGATGACGATCAGGTAAAGGCGCGTGAACTGTCGGATTGGGAAGGCGACTGGCAGTCGGTCTACCCCTATCTTGTCGACGGAACCTTGGATCCGGTGATGGCCGACAAGGCGAAACATGGCGACAAGAGCGCCGGGGAATATCGTGCCTACTATGACACGGGATACAAGACCGACGTTGGCCGGATCGTCATCAACGGAAAGAAGGTTACGTTTTTCCGCGGCAAGGACTCCGTGACCGGAGACTACGAGGCGGATGGGCACGAAATCCTCACCTACAAGAAGGGCAATCGAGGGGTTCGTTTCGTCTTCAGGAAAAGCACCGGTGATGACGCCGCACCTCGGTTCATCCAGTTCAGCGACCACATCGTCGCCCCCGAAAAGGCCGACCACTACCATCTTTACTGGGGCAATGACCGCGCCGCGCTGTTGAATGAGGTCACCAACTGGCCGACCTACTACCCCGCGAACCTGAACGGCAAGCAGATCGCCGAGGAGATGCTGGCACACTGACGACCGAGGCGACCGCACGTCGCCGGATCGGGGGCGCGCAGAGCGCCCTCTTGTGTTGGCTCGGAGCGCGGAGCATCAGGCAGCCTCCTGCCGGGCGCGTCGAGGAACCTTTGGCAATCACCAAAGTTTGGTTTTTGCCGCCGCCGGCGCGGATGCCTTCGGCGAAGAGCGCCTCAAAGGATCGGTGTGAACAGCTGCAACGGCTCCGCGCTGCTCGCGCCGCGGCAATCGATGACAACCTGGGGATTCAACATGCACGTCGAAACGACAATTTTCGAGCCGAGCGACTGGGTCCCGAACAATCAGCGCCTTCCCGTGCTGCTTTACAAGGGGCTTGTTGGCGACGACGGGGCTTGTGATTTCGAAGATCGCTTCGCGGCAAGCGGTTGGACAGGCATCTGGACAAACGGTGTCTTCGATTATCAGCACTACCATGCCGGCGCACATGAGGTGCTCGGAGTTGCACGGGGTAGCGCCACCCTTCTGATTGGCGGTCCCCGTGGTCAAGCCATAAAGGTCGCGGCGGGCGACTGCTTGGTGCTTCCGGCCGGGACAGGGCACCAAAATCTCGGCTGCACGTCGGACTTCCAGGTCGTCGGCGCTTATCCCAAGGGACAGCATGCCGACATTCAGACTTCGGCTGCATCCAGCGACATGCTGGCAAAAATCGCGTCCGTACCCCTCCCCCACAGCGATCCCGTTCAAGGTCCGTCGGGATTTCTCACCAAAAGATGGCGGTAGCTGTTCGCCGCCCAATCACGCGGCCACCATGACGACTCTCATGCATGTCGCCCGGAAGTGTGCAGCGGTTCCGGGACAACGACATGCATAAAAACAAAGAGCTAAAGCGCGTCGCATGAATCAAATTTGATGCGACGCGCTTTAGCCGACACCGAGAAACTGCCTGAGCTCGGCAGTCTGCGGATTGGCGAAGACATCCTCCGGCCGGCCTGCTTCGTGGACCCTGCCCTGATGCATGAAGACGACACGGCTGCAGACGTCGCGGGCGAACTTCATCTCATGCGTGACCATCAGCAGCGTCATTCCCTCGGCGGCAAGCTCGCGCACGACGGCCAGAACTTCGGCAACCAGCTCCGGATCAAGCGCTGAGGTAATCTCGTCACAGAGGAGCGCGCTCGGCTGCATGGCGAGCGCGCGGGCGATGGCGACGCGCTGTTGCTGGCCGCCCGAGAGCTCATCGGGATAAGCGTCGAACTTGTGGCCGAGCCCCACCCGCTCCAGCATCTTGCGGGCGATGGCTTCTGCCTCGGCCTTCGGGGTCTTCTTGACCACGGTTTGCGACAGCATGACATTGCCGCCGGCGCTTAAGTGCGGGAAAAGGTTGAATTGCTGAAAGATCATGCCGACCCTGAGACGCAGCGCCTTGAGATGCACCTCGTCGTCGAGGAGCTGCGCACCGGCCACGGAGATCGAGCCGCTGGTGATGGTCTCCAGTCCATTGATGCAACGAAGCAGGGTCGATTTGCCCGAACCGCTCTTGCCGATAATGGCGATGACCTCCCCCACCTCGACATCGAGATTGATGCCTTTCAGCACTTCGGTGGCGCCAAAGCTTTTGCGGACTTCAGTGATTTCGATGAGCGACATTGAGCTTCCTCTCCAGGATCTGGCTGCTTTTCGACAAGGGCCAGCAAAGCGCGAAGTAGATGAGGGCGACGAGCCCATAGACGGTGAAGGGCTGGAAAGTGGCGTTAGTGACCACGGTGCCGGCTTTCGACAGTTCGACGAAGCCGATGATCGAGGTCAGCGCCGTTCCCTTGACGATCTGCACGGAAAAGCCGACCGTGGGCGGTATGGCGACCCTCAGCGCCTGCGGGAGGATGACGTAACGCATCTGCTGCAACCGCCCCATAGCAAGGCTGGCGGAGGCCTCCCATTGGCCTCTGGCGACCGATTCGACGCAGCCTCGCCATATTTCGGCGAGAAAGGCCGCGGTCCACAGGATGAGCGCCAAGCCCGCGGCAAGCCAGGCCGGCACATCGATGCCGAAAAGACCGAGACCGAAAAAGGCGATGAAGAGCTGCATCAGCAACGGCGTGCCCTGGAAGAGCTCGATATAATACTTCGCGAATATCCTGAACGCCTTGTTCTTGCTGATGCGCAGGAACAGCAACACCAGCCCGACCGCGCCGCCGCCGATGAAGGAGACGAGCGAAAGAAGGATCGTCCAGCGGGTGGCGAGCAGCAGGTTGCGCAGTATATCCCAGAGGGTGAACTCGATCATCGCGCCGCTCTCCTTGAAAAAATCAACCCGCCGACGACCGCCAGGACCTGCCGGAGCAGGATCGCCAGCGCGAGATAGATGGCCGTCGATACGAAGTAGGCCTCGAAGGCGCGGAAGGTTCGCGACTGTATGAAGTTTGCGGCGAAGGTCAGATCCTCGGCGGCGATCTGCGACACGACCGATGAGCCGAGCATGACGATGACGACTTGCGACGACAGCGCCGGCCAGATGCGCTGCAGCGAAGGCACGAGAACCACATGCCGGAAGGTTTCGAAGCGCGTCATCGCCAGGCTCTCGCCCGCCTCGAACTGGCCCTTGGGCGTTGCCTGGATACCGGCACGGATAATCTCGCAGCTATAGGCGCCGAGGTTGACAACCATTGCAAGGTTGGCCGCCGTCAGTTCGGAAAGATGGAGGCCGAGCGACGGCAGACCGAAAAAGATGAAAAAGAGCTGGATCAGGAAGGGCGTGTTGCGGATCAGCTCGACATAGGCCGCAACGACCGGCTTCAGCCAGGCCGGGCCGAGTGCCCGCACCCAGGCGCAGAAAATGCCGAGCGAAATGCCGAGCACTCCGCCGACCGCGATAAGCTCCAAGGTGACGAATATGCCCTTGATGATGTCAGGGTAATATTGAAGCAGCCAGCCGAATTCGAAATGGTAGCTCAAGGAATGTCCCCTCTTGCGGTGACGGAGCGCATGTCATCCCGCGGGGCGCGCGGGAGACATGCGCAAGATCCAGGTTTGCTTACAGATCGGACGGCAGACCGGCGCCGAGCCACTTCTGCGATATCGCGTTCAGCGTGCCGTCGGTCTTGGCGGCGGCGATAACGCCGTTCACCTTCTCCAGCAGGCCGGACTGTTCCTTGCTGAGGCCGATGTAGCAGGGCGAGTTCTTGATGAGGAACTTCAGCTCAGGGCGCTTGGGAGGATTCTTGGCGAGGATCGCAGCCGCCACGACGTTGCCGGTGGCAATGATGTCGACCTGGCCGGAGAGGAACGCCGAGATGGTGCCGTTATTGTCCTCGTAACGCTTGATCGTCGCATCGGTTGGCGCGATCTTCGTCAGCTCGAGATCTTCGACGGCGCCGCGCGTGACACCGATGCTCTTGCCCGCGAGATCTTCCGCCTTGGCGACCGCAAGATCGGCCGGTCCGAACACACCGTTGAAGAAGGGCGCATAGGCGACCGAGAAATCGATCACCTTTTCGCGCTCCGGATTCTTGCCGAGGCTTGATATGACGAGATCGACCTTGTTCGTCTGCAGATAGGGGACGCGGTTGGCACTCGTGACCGGCACAAGCTCGGCTTTGACGCCCAGCTTTTCGGCTATGAGATTGGCCACGTCGATATCATAGCCCATCGGCGCCATATCGGTGCCGACGCTGCCGAAGGGCGGGAAATCCTGCGGGACAGCGACGCGCAGCGTCCCGCGCGCCGTAATATCGGCGAGGGCATCGGCGTGCGACGGCGCGTTGAAGCCGAAGGTCGCGGCCAGGGTCGCGATTGCGAAGAAGACTCGTCTTGTCAGCATGTGTTCATTGCTCCTTTGAGGTTGTGGTTTTCAAGTCTGACTGTCGGGAGACGGCGGAGGCGGCCTTGGGCGGCAGCGACAGGGAATTGCGCAGATCCGAAAGCGGATCCGGGCGCGCCGTGAGGTCGAGGCCCATTTCGACTTCATCAAGATGTTCGACGGAAAGGGCCGCAGCTCTGCCGAAATCGCCTGCCTGCATAGCCTCGAAAATGCGGCAGTGCCCCTCATGGGATTGCGCCGCATGAAATTCGGATTGATAGAGCATCGAAATGAGGATGGTCCTCGCGGTCAGGTCGCGCAGGATATCGACGATGATGGCGTTACCGCTCAGTTCCGCGACGCGTATATGGAAATCGCCCATCAGATAGGTCAGGCGCTGGCGGTCGCCCGCCGCCATCGCATTCCTCTCCTCGTTCAGATGGGCGTCGAGAGCCTTGCGCCCCTCCTCCGTCAGCATGCGCATGCTGCGCAGCAATCCGGCCTCGACGATACGCCTTGCCTCATAAACCGCGATCGCATCTTCGGCGGACGGCTCGACGACAAACCAGCCCCGCCGGGGGCTGACATGCACGATACCGCGCGTCTCCAGGCGCATCATGGCTTCACGGACGCGGGTCCGGGACACGCCGAAGAGTGCCGCGAGCTGGTTTTCGCCAAGCCGCGTACCGGGCCTGATCTTGGCGGACAGGATGCCGGAGACGATCGTCGCCTCGATGGATTTCTGGTTGGTCTCGGATGTGTGGCTATCTTGCATACAAGACAGAAAGCAAAGCGCATGCCAAAATCCTGTGCTCAGGATTTTCGGCATGTCTCGGATGCTTTGCGGAAAATATGCCTGCCGGGAATGCAGACTGAACGTAATTTAAGCGAGCGCGGCCCCCTCGCCGACCTGCCGCACGCTTCGCCCCGTCTTAGTTAAAGCTCGAGGTTTTGAGAAATTCGGCCAACCGTTCGGTCTTCGGACGCACGAACATTTCCTTCGGATCGCCCTCCTCGCAGATGACGCCCTGGTTCATGAAGATGACGCGGGACGAAACCTCGTAGGCAAAACGCATCTCATGGGTGACGAGCAGCATGGTCATGCCGTCGGCGGCAAGCCCCTTGATCACCTGCAGCACTTCGCCCACCAGTTCCGGGTCGAGCGCCGAGGTCACCTCATCGAACAGCATCAGCCGCGGCGACATGGCGATGGCGCGGGCAATTGCGACGCGCTGCTGCTGGCCGCCGGAGAGCTGACCGGGATAATGGTTGGTGCGGGCGGCGAGGCCGACGCGGTCGAGCCATTTTTCGGCGATGACGCGGGCCTCCGGCTTGGTCATCTTCTTCACCTTGATAAGGCCGAGCATGACGTTTTCGGCGGCACTCATATGCGGGAAGAGATTGAACTGCTGAAAAGCCATGCCGGTCAGCGCACGCTGGCGGGCAATCTCCTTCTCGCTCTTGCGCCGCCGGCTCGCGCCGTCGATGCGATAGCCGATCTCTTCGCCGTCGAGGCTGATCGTGCCGCCCTGGAATTCCTCGAGCATGTTGACGCAGCGCAGCAAGGTGGTCTTGCCGGAGCCGGACGAGCCGATGATCGAAATGACCTCGCCTTCCTCTACGGCGCAATCGACGCCCTTGAGAACCTCATGGATGCCGTAAGTCTTGCGCAGACCCTTAATGTCGAGAATGATCTTGGCCATCGGGAAGTCTCCTCAGGACGGCAGGGCGGTCTTGCGCTCGACATATTTGCCGAAGTGCTCGATGCCGTAGTTGACGATGAAATAGAGTCCACCGGCCAGAAAATAGAACTGGAGGCTCATGAAATTCCGGGAAATGATCTCTTGCGTGCGCAGGAGAAGCTCGGCGACGCCGATGACCGAGAGCAGCGTCGAGGCCTTCACCATCTCCGCCGCCGTATTCACCCAGGCCGGCAGGCACTGGCGCATGGCCTGCGGCCACAGCACCGAGGTGAAGGTCTGGATAAAGGTCAGGCCGATCGCCTTGGCGGCTTCGGTCTGCCCCCTCGGGATGGCCTGAAGCGCTCCGCGCACGATTTCGCCGACATGGGAAGAACAGAAGATCGCAAGAGCGAGCACGCCGGCGGAAAACGGCCCCAGATCGAGACCGACCGCGGCGGAGACGTAATAGCTTGCCAGCACGAGCACGAGCACCGGCGTGCCGCGGATGATATCCGTATAAGCGCGTACGAGGAGGCGTAAAACCACGCCGCCGTAAACGAGCGCCAGACCGACGAAGACGCCGAGGACGGAGCCTGCGAGAATGGCCAGCAGAGAGATCGACACCGTCATGGCGACGCCATTCATGATGACGTATCGGGCGATCCAGAGTTGTTCGAGAAAAGTGTGGGACATCGGGACTATCTCGGCAGGGCCAGACGGCGCTCGACAAGGCGCATCAAGGCGGCGATGAGGAAACAGGTCGCGACATAGAGGGCTGAAGTGACCATCCAGGTTTCGATGACGCGAAAACTCTCGACATTGATCTTGCGGGCGGCGAACGTCAGCTCAGGCACGGCGATGGCGGCGGCGAGCGAGGTGTCCTTGAAGAGCGAGATGATCGTCGAGGAGAGCGACGGCAGCACGTTGCGCAGCATCAGCGGAGCAATGATGGAACTGCGGATCTGCATCCCGGTCAGGCCGATGGCGAGACCCGCTTCGGTCAGTCCTCTCGGAATCGACAGCAGGCCGGCACGGAACACTTCGGCCAGATAGGCGCCGGAATAGAGGGAGAGAACCAGAACGAAGCTTTTCATCTTGTCGAGGCGCAAGCCCATCTGCGGCAGCGCGAAAAAGGCGAAAAGCACCAGGACGAGAATAGGCAGGTTGCGAATGACAGTGACATAGACGCGCGCCGGCACGATTGCGAAGCGGCTCCTGGATGTCAGCGCGAAGGCCACGACAAGACCGATTGCGGCCCCGATCAGGATCGAGATCACCGCAAGCCCGAGGCTGAGGGCAAGCCCGCTTAAGAGAAAGTCGAAGTTGCGCCAGACGGCAGCGAAATTCAGCGTGTAACCCATGCGGGTCCTTTCAGACCAGAACTGATGCCGAACGCGCGAGCGGTCCGGACGACGTCATGCTCCAACTCTTCGATTCAGAACCGGATTCCGATCTTAGGCCGAACCAGGCCTAAGATCATCCTGTTCCAGCGGAGCGGGCTTGAGGTCCCGCCTCGCATGACCGTCACTTGAATTCGACGGGAAAGCCGATCTGCGGCGGCGTCAGGTCTTTGCCGAACCAGGTCTTGAAGGACTTGGCGTAGAAGTCGAATTCGACGCCTGTCATGGCTTCGTGAAGCGCGGTGTTGACGAAGTTCAGCCAGTCCTGATCACCGCGTTTGACGGCGCAGGCATAGGTCTGCGGGTTCCAGCCGTAGCCGGCGTCCTTGTAGCGACCCGGGTTCTGCGTCATGTACCAGGCGAGCGACGACTGGTCCGTGGCGACGGCATCGGCGCGCGCCGACTCCAGTGCCTGATAGATCAGGTCGACGGATTCGTACTGGTCGACGGTCGCCTCCGGCAATGCCGCATGCACCATCGCCTCGGCATAGACATTCTGCAGAACCGAGATGGTGACCGAGGAGCCTGCCGCCTTCAGAGCGGCATAGTCGGCATATTTTCCGTCCGCCTTGAGCATCAGGCCGACACCCTCGCGATAATAGGGAATGGTAAAGGCCACCTGCTGGGCGCGTTCGCCCGTAACGGTCATGAACTGGCAGGTGATGTCGACCTTGTCAGTGGTGATGTTCGGGATGCGGGCGTCGGAGGATTGGTTGACATATTCAATCTTCTCCGGATCGCCGAACAGGGCCTTGGCGATGATACGGCCCATGTCGACATCGAAGCCCTGAAGCTTGTCGTCCGCGCTCTTGAAGTGCCAGGGCGCATTGGTGCTGCCCGTGCCGAGAACGAGATGGCCGCGGGCCAGCACTTCATCGAGCTTGCTGCCCTCGGCGAGCGCAGGCGTGGACAACAAAGCGGCGGCGACCAGCGATATCACACCGGTGCGAAAGGAAATGGTCATGGCGTTCCCCTTATGGATGGTTCCCATTGTTCCAGTATAATGGACGCATGTCTGTTTTACTGGAATAATGTATCAAGTGCCATCAAGGATGAATTGTCAATGGGTCATGCCGAAAAAACGCGCAGCAGTGCGCGTGGTGATTTTTTTGGCAGTGCAGCATTTTCGACCGCTTCCGAGCGGACCACTGGCTGGCGTTCTGACCGCTCGGGGTTGCCAAGATAGTCGAAGCAAAATGCACGGCGATTATGTGGACGCCAAAGAGGTCGCCCAAGCGACTTCTGGAGAGCTCTCCTACAAGAAGTGTTCCCGATCGGTCCCGGGGTGGCGGCCGCCGAACGACGTTGGGCGGTGGTAGGCGGCCTCAGGAACGGAGCAGGATCACTTACCCGCTTTTTAATTGCGCCACTGCTAGCAGCGTATCGGCGCTCATCGCCGCCGAACCGGTCAGAATTGAAAGCGCTGTCGATGTGGTGCCGGTGCCGTTGGCCATGTCATACATGGCGGTGAAGCGCTTGATCGGATCGTCGACTTTGTCGGGATCCGACAGATCCTCGATGTCGATGAAATTTTCGACCATCTCGGCCTGCTTCTCGACGTCCATGTTCGAGACGTAACTGGAAAGGTTGAAGCTCGTCGTGAAGAATTCGAAGAGCGCGCTGTCGCCCAGAATGTCGTAGGCACTCGAGATCTCCGGCGCTTTGCGTTCGAAATAGAGGGCAAGGCGCACGCCGGTGTTGCTGTCACCCTGATCATCCTCGAGCGTCAGCCTGACATAGGCATCGACCGTCTCAAGCACATCGCCGCGCTGCTGCACCGTACCGGTGGGATCCGCGGATATATTGCCGTCCTGGTCGAAATTGAACGCGCCGACGAGTTCGGCGAAACGATTGTCGTCGAGCTTGTTGACGTAACTATCTTCATCGTCGAGATCGGACGAAAACATCTTCTCGAGTTGGTCCGACGTGACATCGTCCGGGTCGAGCCCCTTTGCCTCGAGCACGAACGCAACGAGGCGATCATCGGCCAGAAATTCGCTCGCCGTGGTGATCGTCGCCATCTGCTCGCGAAAATAGGTGATCTCGTCATCCGCCGCATCGGTCGCCTCGGTCAGCTCGTCGCCCTCGAGGTATCGAATCTTGTTCTGTTTGTAATAGGCGGCGTAGTCGTCGACGACCGATTCCGACATGGCCTGCAAGGGAACGGTAACGTCGCCATCGCTGTCGAAATTGAATGCTTTGCGAAAGGCGACGAAGCGATCGTCGTCCAGGCTGTTGACATAGCTTTTGGCATCCGTGGGATCGCTTTCGAGAATTTTTCGTACCTCGCTTCTCGAAACGCTGTCCGGATCTATGTCAAAGGCGCGCAACGCCATCTCCCACATTTCCGGGAGATCGTCGTTGTCATCATCGTCGTCATCGGCATTCGACACGAGGAAATCGTCGATCGAAGTGACGCTGGCAATGCGCGTCGTATAATTGTCGACGGCATCTTCCGTGTCGGTGTTGGCGATCAGCACCTGATAATTCTCATCGAAGGCCGCCGTGGTCGCGGCGGTCTGGTCCGACGTCTGGGCCGTGTCGCCATCGGCAAGCGCGCCGTCCTCGTCGAAATTGAAGGCGTCGTGCAGATCGGACAGGCCGATCGCATCGGCGATGTCGGCGCTTTTCAATGCTGCGGAAATGAAGGTGTCGGACTCGTCGTCGGTAAGGCCGTAAGCCGTCCTCAGATAGGACACCAGCTTGTCATCGCTCATCAACTGATCGACCGAGGTGATGTTGCCGATTTCCGCGGCGAAATAGGTGTCGTAAGCCTCTCCGGTTTCGGAAGAAGCAATTGTCGCCGAGGCCACCGCATAAGCACTGGTCACGAGCAAAATCTGGTCTTCCGACATCAGATCGCCGTCGACCGAGCCGTCCTCGTTGAAGTTGAAGGCCTTTGCGAGGCTGACATAGACGTCGTCGCCGAGCTGGTTGACGAAACTGTCGGCATCGTCGAGGTCGCTCGTCAGAACGTCCTTCAGGAAGCTGGTCGACGTGTATTCGGTGCTGAGGCCGAAGGCCGTCAGCACATAGTTCTTCAGCCGCGAACTCGACAGGAAATCGTCGACCGAGGTGATCGACGCGATGTTTTCCTCGAAATAATCGGTCTCGTCTTCGATGGCGTCCGCCTCGGTCTCGAAGGACTCCTCATAGGCATCCAGCAGGCTATCGCGCTGCACATCCGATTGGGCGGTCTTCGTCTCGCCGGAAAATTTGAAGGCAGCGGCGAACTCGGCACAACGGCCGTCGCTCAAGGAGTTGGCGAAGCTCGATGAATCGCTGAGGTCGCTCTCCAGCACCTTCTTCATGAAGGCCTTGGCATAGGTCATGTCCTCAAGGCCATAGGCCTTCATGGCATAGGAGTAGAGCTTGTAATCGCCCATGAACTCGTCGACCGTCGTGACCTTGTCGATGTTTTCCTTGTAATAGGCGCTGTCGCGGGCGACCGTTGCCTGGGAAGCCACGTTCGAGAGACTGGCGCTCAGATTTCGCGCGACCGCGAGATAGCTTACATAGGCGGAAACCAACGTCTGTCCCTCTCACACTTGTTTATGCAAGACCGCCACGCGTTTCGCTGGCTTGCCCGGCGCGGCGATGCCGCGCGAAAGCCTGCGGCCGTCACGATTGAAACTTCTCATCTCTGCGGGAATATCGTCGCCGGTCATGGCGAGGCACAGCCACTGACATGTGGCCGAATCAACTTAATAGAACTAAGTAGTTCTATAATTCATCCAATCGTGAATTGGAAGCCAGGAGTGTGAGAAATGTCTCTGGTTCGCTCAGGCGGCGCTTATGCCGGCGGCAAAAATCGCAATTGAGCGGCGAAGATGGGCAAGCAGGGCTGCCCGATCGGGCCAGGCCTGGGCACGGCCCTCCGGCGGTCCCATGCCCCCGAAGATCATGTCCATCAGCATCCGGGCTCCGCTTACCGGATCGTCCAGGGTGAGCCGGCCCTCGGCCCGGCGATCGCTCAGCCAGTCGGCCAGTTCCTGTCGGCTGGCAAGCATGCCTTCCCGTTGCAGGATATCGACCAGCTCGGGAAATTGCGCGGCTTCACGGAAGACGAGCTGCAGGAAACCGGCGCGGTCCGCATCTTTGTCCTCGTCCATGTCGATCATGAAGATCCGTTCAAGGCTTTCGGCGATCGAACAATCTTCGGCGGGCCGCGGCAGATCAAGCATCAGGCGCCGATGGGCAGCGACGACGGCGGCGAACAGCTCTTCCTTGCTCTCAAACAGGCGGTAGAGCGTCTGCTTGGAAACGCCCGCTTCGGAGGCGACGACCGCGGTCGTGCTTCCGGCATATCCATATTTCACAAAAACCTGGCGGGCGACTTCGACGATCTGCAGCCGCTTGTCTTCGTCGGTGGAGACTTTCGGCCGGCCTCGTCTGCGCGGCTCGTCTGCGGGCTCATCAATAACTTTCATGATCGTCTAAGCCGCCCTGCCGAAGCGCATGCCGACGACCTGAGAAAACGCACTACGATTTCTGAGGGATAATTTCTTCGGTTGTAGCATTAGCGATTTCGATTTAGAGAACTCATCAGTTCTGTAATGCGTTGCATCCCCACCCCCATAGCGATGGAGCGCTTATGACGACCATTTCTGCTGCAACATCAATCTCTTCCTATTCTTATAGCAGGAGCTCGACGTCCGCATCCGAGGACATCCTTTCGTGTAATACGGTTTCAGCAAAAAAATCAACCACAACCCAGCAGTCCGACGAAGACGCCTCCAGCAGCGCCGACAAACTTTTGTCGCAGCTGATGACGCTGTCGATGAACCGCTTCTCGGATCAATCCGGCTCCGGCGGCGAGCAGGATGGCGGCGAGGGCATGGATGTCTCCCAATTGGATACCGATGGCGACGGCTATGTCAGCAAGGCCGAATTCGTCGCAGCCCGGCCG
Organism: Rhizobium sp. M10; assembly: GCF_002531955.1. Taxonomy (NCBI): domain Bacteria; kingdom Pseudomonadati; phylum Pseudomonadota; class Alphaproteobacteria; order Hyphomicrobiales; family Rhizobiaceae; genus Rhizobium; species Rhizobium sp. M10. Next base: position 27,406 of record NZ_NWTA01000015.1, read on the forward strand.
TCCGATGTCACGGAGGACCAGGCCGGAACGCTGTTCGACAGTTTCGACAGCGAAGGCACCGGCTCGCTCTCGGTCGATGCGCTCGCCGAAACCATGTCCGCCCAGCAATCGGAACGTGCCGACGGACCGCCACCGCCGCCGCCTGCCGATGATGACGAGCTGTCGTCCATGCTCTCCGATCTCGATACCGACGGAGACGGGCTGATTAGCAAAGCCGAATTCGTCGCAGGCCGGCCGTCGGATGTGACGGAGGATCAGGCCGGCACGCTGTTCGACAGCTTCGACAGCGAAGGCGCAGGCTCGCTCTCGGTCGACTCGCTGACCGAAGCCATGTCCGCGCAACAATCCGACCGTGCCGACGGACCACCGCCCCCGCCCCCGTCAGCCGACGATGATCAGTCTGCATCCCTGCTCTCCGATCTCGACACGAACGGGGACGGGCTGGTGTCGTTGGAAGAGTTCATGGCCGGCAAGCCTGATGACTTCACCGAAAGCCAGGCGAGCCAGCTCTTTGCTCTGCTCGATAGCTCAGGCACCGGTTCGCTGTCCGTCCAGTCCGCGAGCTGACGATCGATACGGGCTCGTCGCCTTGCAGTTGCTGGAGAAGCTGCAAGGCGACGGTCCGAAAGCGGCCCGGCAGTTGAGCCGGCAGAGCTTTCTGCCGGGCCGCTTCTTCACGAATGGTGCGCCGTAACGGGCGCACGACGCCAGCGCACGGATGAGCCGCAGCGCCTATCGCCATCACGAGGCAATCCAGACACGCAAATCATCGACCGGCGCCGGCCTTCGTCCGGGCGCGAGAGATGGCGCGCGCCCGCAATCCGGCCCTGGAAGCCTTTCGTCACATGGCATGTTCCCAAACCTTAAAGGATCGAGCCATGAGCATTTTTGGAAGCATGAAAACCGCCGTCTCCGGCATGAGCGCCCAGGCAAACCGGCTGAGCACGGTTTCCGACAATATCGCCAATGCCAACACCACCGGCTACAAGGCCGTTTCCACCTCGTTTTCGTCGCTGGTCCTGCCCTCTTCCTCGGGCAATTACAATTCCGGCGGCGTTCAGACATCGGTGCGCCAGGCGATTTCCCAGCAGGGCGACATTTCCTACACAACCTCGGCTTACGATCTCGCGATTTCGGGAGACGGTTTCTTCATCGTGGAAAGCGCCGACGGCACGCCGGTGCTGACCCGCGCCGGCGACTTCTCGGTCGATAGCGACGGCAATCTCGTCAACAGCGCTGGCTACACGCTGATGGGATATTCCTATGATTCAGGCGTGCCGGCCGTGGTCGTCAACGGTTTCGACGGGCTGGTGCCGGTCAACGTCGCCCAATCGGGCTTAAGCGCCATCGCTTCGACCAGCGCCTATTTCAGCGGCAACCTCAACTCCGAAGCGACCGTCGTTACCGATACGACGACGCTGCCGAGCGCCAACACGTCTGCTGTCACCGACGATACGCAGAAGATGTCGCTGGTCGCCTATGACAGCCTCGGCGCCACCGTCCAGTACGACTATTACTTCACCAAGACCGGCGTGACGACGGATGCGAGCGGCGCGGTCACCGGCAGCACCTGGGAAGTCGCGGTCTATCGCAATGCCGATGCGGCGACCGGCGGCACGACGTCCTTCCCCTATTCCTCCAGCGCCGTCAGCGTCGCGACGCTCTCCTTCGATGCCAACGGCCAGCTGACCTCTGCGACCGATACCGACATCGTCGATCCGGTGACGGCCAAGACGATCACCATGGATTATTCCGATTTCACCCAGCTTGCCTCCGATTTCTCGGCGACAGGCTCGGCGGACGGTCAGGCCGCAAGTTCGGTGAGCTCGGTGTCGATCGATACCGACGGCGTCGTCTCGGTTTCCTATGCGAACGGCACGACGAAGGCGCTCTACCAGATCCCGCTCGCGAACGTCGCAAGCCCCGACAATCTGACGCTGCTCAGCGGCAACGTCTATACCGCCAACGGCCAGTCCGGCGTCACGGTCACCGGCTTTCCGCAGACGAACGGGCTCGGCTCCATCCAGTCCGGCGCCCTGGAAAGCTCGAATGTCGATCTCGCCGGCGAACTGACTGAGATGATCGAGGCGCAGCGCAGCTACACCGCCAATTCGAAGGTGTTTCAAACGGGCTCCGACATTATGGATGTCCTCGTCAACCTGAAACGATAGAGGGAGCGCCTGGATGTCGCTCACCTCCGCCTTGAACAGCGTCCAAAGTATTTTCAACAATACCGGACAGCAAAGCAGCGTCGTCTCGACCAATATCGCCAATGTCGGAAATTCCGACTATGTCAGGCGGGAGGCGTCGATCACGACGTCTCTTTCCGGCGCTCAGGTCGTCAGCATCAGCCGGGCGCAGGAAACTGCGCTGCTGGCCCAGTATCTGCAGTCGAATGCCAAGGACAGCGCCCAGCAGACGCTGGTGACCGGACTTGAAAGCCTGAAGTCGCTGGTGGGCGGCAACGACTACGAGACCTCCCCGAGCACCTATCTCTCGGCATTCCAGGAGGCGCTGCAGACATTCGCGACCTCGCCGAGCAGCACGACATCAGCGCAATCGGCCGTCACCGCTGCGCAGGATCTCGCCAATTCGCTGAATACGGCAAGTGACGGCGTCCAGTCGATCAGGGCCGAGGCAGACGCGGAGATCGCCACGCAGGTCTCCACGCTGAACACGCTGCTGTCGCAGTTCGAAGCGGCCAACAATGCGGTCAAGCTGGCAACGGCCACCGGCACGGATACGTCTTCGGCGCTCGACGAGCGTGAGAAGCTTTTGAAGCAGATCTCCTCGATCGTCGGCGTCAATTCCGTCGTGCGTAACAATAACGATATGGCGCTCTACACCTCCGATGGCACCGTGCTGTTCGAGACCGTACCGCGCACCGTCACCTTCGCTTCGACGGCGACTTACATCGCGGGAACGGAAGGCAATGCCATCTATATCGACGGCGTTGCACTCGATGCCGGCGAAGGATCGACGACGAGCGCCTCCGGCAGCCTGCAGGCGCTGCTGCAGCTTCGCGACGAAATCGCCCCGACATTCCAGGCTCAGCTCGACGAAGTCGCCAAGGCCCTCGTTCAGGTCTTCTCGGAAACCGACGGCAGCACCAGCGCGCCCGGGCTGTTCGTCTGGACCACGTCCGCGGGCGCAACCGGGGGAACGCCGTCCTCCTCGGACGATACCACGGGGATCGCCTCGACCATCTCGATCAACACAGCCGTCATCACCAGCGAGGGCGGCGATGCGACGAAGCTGCGCGATGGATCGATCAGCGGCATCACCGATCTCAACACATCAGGGGACAGCGGCTTCTCCGATAATCTCGATGCTCTCTACACGGCACTGATGGAACAGCGCTCGTTCTCTTCGGATGCCGGCCTCTCCACGACGCAGAGCCTGACGGACTATGCCAGCGCCTCCATCGGCTGGCTCGAACAATATCGCAGCGACGCGACATCGGCTTCCGAAACGACGGCCGCGGCCCTGTCGCGCTCCGACGAGGCCTATTCCAACGAAACAGGCGTGAACCTCGACGAGGAGCTGACGCTCCTCCTCGACATCGAACAATCCTACAAGGCAGCGACGAAGATCCTGAACGTCATCGACGAGATGTTCCAGTCGCTCCTCGACATAGCGAGCTAGTCATGAAGGCATCATTCGTTTCATCATCGGCGATGCAGAACGTTCTCAGGCTCACCATCAGCCAGTCGCAGACCAAGCTGCAGCAGGCCTCGACGGAGGCGACGACGGGAACCTACGCCGATATCGGCGTATCGCTCGGCGCCGGCGCCGCGAAGACGATCAACCTCACCAGCGCCATCGACCAGGCCGCCTCGTTCAAAGCGGGCAACGCCGTGGTCGCATTGCGCATGGAAGCATCGCAAACCGCGCTTTCAAGCCTCAAGGATGCCGGCGACAGCCTGGTCTCGAACCTGACGGCGCTCCAGGCGAGCCAGGATACGACCAGCATTGCCGTCGCCCTGCAGACGGCAAGTGCCACGATTTCGCAGCTGATCTCGACGGCCAATACCTCTGTCAACGGCGAGTTTCTGTTTGGCGGCACCAACCTCGACAACCAGCCGCTGACCGATCAATCCTCCACGGTTTCCGATACGATCGTCACAGCGCTCACCGATTACGCAACCGGTCTCGGAAAAGACGTGAATGAGTTGACCGGCGAGGAGATCGGCAGCTTCATCACCGACACCGTCGAGCCGATGTTCTCGGAGAGCGCCTGGACCGATGCTTCGTCAGGTTGGTCGACGGCATCCAGTACCGATATGACCAGCCGGATCAGCGGATCGGAGACCATTACCTCCTCGACCAACGCCAATTCCGACGGCATGCGTTATCTCGCCCTTGCCTCCGTCGTCGTCTCCGCCCTCTTCGGCCAGGATCTCAGCGACGACGCCAAGAGTACGGTCGCATCAAAAGCGATCGGTTATGCCGCCCAGGCGACGTCCGGCATCGTCACGCAGCAGAGCCAGCTCGGCCTCTCGCAAGAGCGGCTCGAAAAGGCCGATGACGCCCTCGATGCCCAATCGAGCCTGCTGCAGGGAAAGCTTGTCGATCTCCAGGGCGTCGACACCTACGAGGCGTCGACGCTCGTCAACCAGCTGCAGACGCAGCTGGAAACGGCCTACACGCTCGTCTCCAAACTCCAGAGCCTGAGCCTGGTCAACTACCTCTGACGGATTGAAAATGCGGGAATTCAAGCTGCAAATACCGGCCTTAAGCAAAGAGCCGAATACGTCGTGCTCGGAAATCGTCGCGGAGGCAGCCTTCGCGCTGGCCTCCGGCATTATCGACACCATCCCCTTCATCGGCTGCAAGCTCGACGAACAGCAGGCTCGGGCCTGGCCGCGATCCGGTGTCTTCACCGACGACGGCATCGAGATGACCGGCACGCCGCCCGAGATATTCGAGCTTTGCGAGCTCCTGGCAGGCCATATCGAGAGGGGCACATCATTCGACGTCTTCGAAGTTTTCCACAAGATTGCGCGCATCGACCGGTTGATCGACTGGAGCCATGGCGCGGTGCTGTCACCCGAACCGCATCCGGTAACGCATTGACAGACCGCGTAAAATAATCTTTCCAATCGCAGTGCGGCCACGGCCGCATCGGCGGGGGGCACGGCATAGACCGGTCTTGCATGTAGCCATCGCGTTGCGCCAACCTGGACTTTGCCATAGGGAGATCGAAGGCGATCGTCGAAGGTCTGCCGGCAATGGTCTTCAGAGACCGAGTGTTCTTGATGTCGAAGCCGCGCGCGAAGCTACCCTTCTCCGAAGAGACCTTGCAGGCGATGCTGATCCGCGTGCTGCGCCCGCTGGTCAGGCTCGCTCTTGCCTCCGGTTTCAACTTCACCGCTTTTTCGGCCGTTCTTCGCCGGCTTTATATCGAAGTCGCCGAGAAAGAATTCGCGCTGCCGAACAAGCATCAGACCGATAGCCGCATCTCGCTTCTGACCGGCATCCACCGCAAGGACGTCAACCGGCTGCGCGGGCAGGCGCTTGATCCATCATTCCTGACCGTGGGCGTCTCGCAGACAAGCCGCATTCTCGCCCGGTGGCTTGCCGATCCGCTGTATTGTGATGCCGAGGACAAGCCGAGCGCCCTGCCCCGGACGTCCGGCGATGGCGGCCCGTCGTTTGAAAGCCTGGTGACTGACATCACCAAGGACGTCCATCCCCGTTCCATCCTCGACGAGTGGCTGGACAGGGGTCTCGTCGTTGTCGACGACAATGGCTGGGTCCGGCTCAATCTTTCCTCGATCGTCCCGAATGCCGGCGACGACGCCCGCCGACATTATTTTACCCGCAACCTTCGCGACCATGTGCAGGCGTCGGTCATGAACCTGATGAACGACCCTCCTCCCTACTTCGAACGCGCCGTTCATTATGACGGGATCTCACAAGCGCTGGCCAGCCGCCTCGACGAGATCGCTCGCGAGGAAGGCATGGCATTGCTTCTCAAGCTCAACAAAATCGCGCATCAAACCCTTAAGGACGATCCCGGCGGCAACAGCCGCTGGATCGCGGGACTGTATGTCATGACCGAGGAGGCAGACGCCGCTCCCGAGACGGAGACGGACGAATGAGCCCGTCGATGATCTCCAGAAGGCAGTTTCTGCTGGGCGGCATAGCGCTTCAGGTGTTGAGACCGGAGTTTGCCGCCGCCCAACCGACAGGGACGAGCGATCACGGCATCGGCGGGTCCGGTCTTTCCATTCTGGGAGGTGGAGAGAACGAGGATCACGGCATCGGCGGCACCGGCATCGTCGGGACCATCCAGGGTTTCGGCAGCATTATCGTCAACAACATCCACATCCCGTTCAGCCAGGCGACGCCGGTCGAGATCGACGGGCGCCGCGTCCCTGCGAGTGCCATGAAGGTCGGCCATGTCGCCCGGGTGCTGCTCACAGGAAAGCGCGCCGCCCGCATAACGATCGTCAGCGAGGTCCAGGGCCGCATCGACCAGATTGCCAAGGGCGGGATAAGAATCCTGTCGCAAACCGTCGACACATCGGGCTTGGCGACGAAAGGCCTGCGGAAGGGCAAGCGGGTCGCCGTGTTCGGCATCCGCAAGCCTGACGGTACAATCCTTGCCCGGCGCATCGAACCCCGCTCCGCTTCTGATGGCGCCCACGTCCGCGGCGTGCCCGCCAAGCGCGGCAACCGCGTTCTGATCGGCGGCCTTTCGCTTGGCACCACGCACGGGTATCTCGCCGGCAAGCAGACGCTGGTGCGCCTGAAGGCGACCGCCGATCGATTGGTCATTACGCGCATCCAGGCCGAGCCCGTGGTGCCGGGCCTGAAACGCGGCGTCGTCAACGTCGAGACCTTCCGGCCGACGGACAGAGACGGGACAGGTTCGGGACGTTACGGATCGGCGCCGCCATCTCCGGATGGTCATGGCTTCGTCGATTTCGGCGTTCGGGATTCGAGCCGCATGACGGGATTTCCCGGAGGGCGCGGTCCCGATGGCTTCGGCCTTCGCTCGCCGGACGGTCGCGGAGATGGGCCGCGGCCGGACCACTCGCCGTTCGGCAGAGGTGGGCATGGCGGAGATTCTCCAGGTCCGAACCGGCCCGGCGGCCCGCCACCGAATGACGGCCCACCGCCCGGGCCGCCGCCGGATTTTCCCGGCCAGCCCTGAGCGCGTCATCAAACCCAATTGACATATGGGAAAATTTCCCATTTATTGTTGTTGCGATCCCTGCTTCGGGTGATTCCGACGAAGGGCTTGCCGATTGGCTAACGGGTTCGCCCCACACCCGCTAGCCAATCGTTGATTTCCTGTCGCTTGCGACCGTCAATACCGCGTTGCAGAGGACCGCGCCGTAAAGGCCCTTCGTCTGCCCGATGTCGCATCCGAACCAAAACTCGCTTCGCCCAAGAGGAAACAGACATTGCTTTTGCTGGAACGCATATCGATGGAGACGGACGGATCGGCCGTCGTTGCAACTTGGGAAAACCGCGCGCAAATCATCGACATTATGCGTAGCGCCCGCGGCATGAGCCAGGAACTTCAGGACCTCTGGAACAAGAGCGGCGGAATGGGCCGGCTCAGCCAGGTCGACACGGACAGGCTGGTCGAACTGCTGCGGGACATCGGCGACCTGAATGAAATGTTGATGCGATTGGCCTGAAAGGCGCCGATGCTGCAAACCGTCTGATGAAGGACGTCAGAATTCCCAAGGGGAGATCAAATCAAGGCCTGTCACGGCAAAGTCGCCCAGATTTCGTGTTGCCAGCCGACCGCCATTGACCCGCGCAATTGCCGCGATCATACCATCCGGTGCCGACATTCCACGTCCTTGACGCGCGGCGGCGCCCATGATGTCGCCATAGGCAAGAGCGGCTTCTTCGGTCAGACCAAAAATTCGGTCCGCGAAGCGGCGGCGCCAGTCGGAGAGTGCCTGCTCCAGGCGTTCGGCGCGCTGATCGGGCCGGATCTTCTGGATACCAAAAGCGATCTCGGCAATCGTCACCGTCGGCAGCGCCAATTCGGAATCATGACGGATGAGCCAGGCGATTACGGCTTCGCTGGGAGATTTTCTCAAAGTTTCCGAAACGACGTTGGTATCGAGAAAAATCAAAGCTCGATGCCCTTATGAACCTGCCTGCCCTCCTTGATGACGGCTTCAAGGTCGATGTCCGTCCCGCTTTGTTGCGTCAGCCTGTTATAGAAGGACACAGCCGGCTCTCGCCCGGCTTCGCGTATTTCATAGGATTCAAGAGCCCGCTCGACAATGTCGGCTATCGAGCGATTTTCACGGCGGGCAAGCCGGTGTGCGAGATCCCGCGCCTTTGCGCTTCGTACAGAAAGCTGTGGTTCGGCCATGGCTCAGATCTCCTTCGCAATCAATATAAACCCCGGCGTTTCTGCCATCAAGATGGCAGCTAATGGCTTGCCATCGCATTGAGGAAAAATAGACCCAATTTTGGACAGTTGACAGGGTCCGTAAATAGTTCGCCGGGTAACTGAGATCTAAAAGAATTAACCATATAGCAGCGTTCTTGCGAAATAATGACCCACGTACATCAGGCATCTCGAAGAAGAGACGCCGCAAAGTTATTTGGAGACGATCTTGGCATTTACTATTGCCCGCAGTTTGGTGGCCTTTGGCGTTGCTGTTTCGACCGGCCTTCTCGTATCGATCGGGTTGCAGCAATCGGCGCTCGAACGGCTGAAGGTCAACGGTCCGGTTTACGAGCAGGTGGTTTACGGCAAGGATCTGATCGCCGATATTCTGCCGCCGCCGCTGTTCGTGGTCGAATCCTACATGCTCTCTTTCGAAGCCAGTAAATTTCCCGAACTGACCGAGACCAATCTTGCCAAAATCGCAAATCTCAAGGCCGCCTACGACGACCGGCGCGCCTATTGGAAATCGACGCGGCTGCCGCAGTCTTTGAAGGACGAGCTCGAGAACGATGTGCTCGCCAAGGGCGATGTCTTCTGGGAGGTGATGAACCGAGCGATCATCCCAGCCCTGAACGCCAAGGACGAAGACAAGGCGCATGGTGCGATCGGGCAATTGCGCATCGCCTTCCATGCACATCAGGATGCGGTCGAGAAGCTCGTCGCAAATTCCGACGCTTTCCTGAAGGGCGAAGAGAGCAATGCAGCCTCGGAGATTGTCACGTGGACGATCTATGCCGGCGCCGCAGGCTTCGGCTCCTTGGCCCTTCTGCTGGTTGGGCTTTATCTTCTGCGCCGCCGGGCCATCGTGCCGCTGGATGGCATGAAGGCCTATATGGGCAATCTCGCCGAAGGCGATTTTTCGACCGAGGTTCCCTATTCCGACCGCTCCGACGAGATAGGCGCGATGTCCAAGGCGGTGGCGGTGTTCCGCCGCAACGCGCTGGAACGGCAAGACGCGCAGAAGCGCGAGACCGCGCTTCGCGATGCCGAATTCGAACGTGAACGCAACCAGATGGCCGAAAAGGCGGCCGAGGAACAGACACGCGAGACGGTCATCGATCAGCTGACTTACGGCCTGGACCAGCTGTCGCACGGCAATCTCGATTGCCGGATCACGACCGCCTTCGCCCCTGCCTACGAAATGTTGCGGGCCAAGTTCAACGACAGCATGAATGCGCTTGGCGCCTCGATGGCGCAGATTGCCCACACGTCCAGACAGGTGGGCAGTTCCTCTGCCGGCATCACCAATGCCGCCGACAGCCTGGCACTACGCACCGAACAGCAGGCCGCAATGCTCGAAGAGGCGACCGCCGCGCTCGGCGAAATGAATGCCAAGGCCAAGGACGCTTCCAATCATGCCGGCAAGGCGACCGGCATGATGGCCGAGACCCGCAGCAGCGCCGAACATTCGGCCGCCGTCGTGCGCGATGCGATCGCCGCCATGCAAAAGATCGAAGGCTCGTCCGCCCAGATCGGCGCGATCGTCAACGTCATCGACGAGATCGCCTTCCAGACCAACCTCTTGGCGCTCAATGCCGGCGTCGAGGCCGCCCGCGCCGGCGAAGCCGGCAAGGGTTTCGCCGTCGTGGCGCAGGAAGTGCGTGAGCTCGCCCTCCGTTCGGCCAACGCCGCCAAGGAGATCCGATCTCTGATTTCCACGTCATCGTCTGAGGTTTCCACCGGCGTGGAGCTCGTCAACCGCACCGGCAAGGCGCTTATGGAAATCGAAGGCCAGGTCGAACAGGTCGCCGGCCTGATCGCCCGCATCGTTTCGGTATCGTCCGAGCAGGCCGTGGCGATCGGGGAAATCAACGCCTCCGTCAATGCGCTCGATGAGGTCACGCAGCGCAACGCAGCCATGGCTGCGGAAACCGTCTCGGCCTGCCGCGCGCTCGGCGGCCAGACGCAGACGCTGGAAGGCGTTGTCAGCCGCTTCCAGATCGATGCGGCAGCTGCCGGGTCGAGATCGCCGAAAGCGGCTTGAGATGGCCGGCCGGCGAAACGCATGCCGCGCCTGCCCGTCATCTCAGCTCGTCACGGTCGCCATCACCGCAACGCAGTCGCCTGGTTTGACAAGCCCCGGAAAATGCCGGGCGCAGAGAATACCGTCCATGGCGGCGCGGATCTCGCGCGGCGCCTCACCCGTCCGCCCGGTCGGGTAGATGCGAGCGATGACCGCACCCTCGGTGACGACGTCACCGAGGTCGATGACGGCTTCGATCAATCCACCCTCCTCCGCGAAGGAGAAACAGCGGCCATCCGGCATGTCCAGCCAGGTCGTCGGACCGGTATCGACGGCGCCGGCGACGATCCCCGCATGTCGCAGCACGTTTGTCACGCCGCGTTTGGCGATCGCCGCACTCTTGGCGGTCGCGGTGCCGCCGCCGCCGAGTTCGGTGGTGATGAAGATCTTGCCCATTTCCTCGGCCGCCGTGTCGTACATGCCGACCGCATCGATCTCCAGCATCTTCATCGAATAGGGTGCGGCAAACGCCGTCACGAAGTCGAAGGCTTTTTGCTCCTGCTGCTTGTTGGGCAGAATGTGCGCGGCGCAGAAGGGCAGAAAATCGAGCGTCTTGCCGCCGGAATGGAAGTCGAGGACGATATCCGCCATCGGCAGAAGCACACGGCTGAAATAGTCGGCGATCTTCTCGGTCACCGTGCCGTCCGGCCGGCCGGGGAAACTGCGGTTCATGTTGCCCCTGTCGATCGGCGACGTCCTGGTGCCCGCCAGGAATGCCGGATAATTCATCGCCGGCACGATGATGACGGCGCCGCTCACCTCCTCAGGCTTCAGCGAGCGGGCGAGATCGAAGAGCGCGATCGGTCCCTCATACTCGTCGCCGTGGTTGCCGCCGGTCAGAAGCGCCGTCGGCCCCTTGCCGTTCCTGACGACCGTTATCGGGATCATCACCGATCCCCAGGCGGAATCGTCGCGGCTGTAGGGCAGCCTGAGGAAACCGTGCTGGACGCCCTCGGCGGCGAAATCCACCGTCGCGCTGATCGGCGACGGCCGCAAACGGGTCTCTGTCATGACAGCCTCAATCCTTGACCATCAGCTTGCGCGGCACGTTGGCGAGGCACTCGACACCGCTGTCGGTGATGAGGATGCTTTCCGTCGTCTCGAACCCCATGTCGTCGAGCCAGAGGCCGGTCATGAAATGGAAGGTCATGCCGGGCTTCAATTCCGTCCGGTCGCCCGGCCGCAGGCTCATGGTGCGCTCGCCCCAGTCCGGCGGATAGGAAAGGCCGATCGGGTAACCCGTGCGGTTGTCCTTGACGATGCCGTATTTCTTCAAGACCGCGAAGAAGGCGTTGGCAATATCCTCGCAGGTGTTGCCGGGCTTGGCGACCGCAAGACCGGCTGCCATGCCTTCCAGCGTCGCTTTTTCGGCATCGAGAAACGCCTGCGTCGGCTTGCCGAGGAAGACGGTGCGCGACAGCGGCAGGTGATAGCGATTGTAGCAGCCGGCGATTTCGAAAAAGGTACCCTCGCCCTTCTTCAACGGCCGGTCGTCCCAGGTCAGATGCGGTGCCGATGCTTCGACGCCGGACGGCAGCAGCGGCACGATCGCCGGATAGTCGCCGCCGATGCCGTCGACGCCGCGAGTGCCGGCGTCATAGATTTCCGCCACCAGATCGCACTTGCGCATGCCGACCTCGATCTTGTCGAAGATGCGGGCATGCATCGCTTCGACGATGCGGGCCGCATTGCGCATGTACTGGATCTCGGTCTCGCTCTTGACCGCGCGCTGCCAGTTGACCAGCGCGGTCGCATCGGCGAAACGCGCATTCGGCAGGTGCTTTTGCAGCGCGGCGAAAGCGGCGGCGGAGAACCAGTAATTGTCCATCTCGACGCCGATCGTCAGCTTGCCGAAGCCGCGCTCCGTCAGGATGCCGGAGAGGTAATCCATTGGGTGGCGCTCGGTCGACTGCACATAATGATCGGGGTAACCGACGATATTGTCGTGGCTGAGATAGGCGGTGAGCTTGGCGCCGTTGGCGTCCTGGCCGCGGCCGAACCAGATCGGCTCGCCCTGCGGCGGCACGATCACCGCCTGATGCACGTAGAAGGACCAGCCGTCATAACCGGTCAGCCAGGCCATGTTCGAGGGGTCGCTGACAATAAGCAGATCGACGCCCTTCGCCTCCATGGCACGCCGTGTCTTTTCCAGGCGCGCGGCATATTCGCCGAGCGAGAACTTCAGATGGGGCTGGGTCATATCTCTTCCCTTCTTGTCCGGCGCCGCGCCGGTCAGCTTTCGAATGTGGTGCCGGCATTCGCCGCGCCGGCGCGGGCAAAGGCGAGCGTGGCGATGGCGGTGTCCTGAATGCCGGTTCCCGTGAGGTCGGCGATGGTGATCTGGTCGCGGCTCGTCCTGCCCGGCATCCGCCCGGCGACGATCCGGCCGAGTTCGGCGAAATCGGCATCCCTTTCGACGAGGCCCGCTTCGATCGCATGGTGCAACTCGCCCAGCCGGCGCGTCTGCTTCAGGCTGTCGGCGACATAGAGGCCGGCGCCGGCGATGGCCGCGGGATCGATCTCGTTCTTGTGCTCGGCATCCGATCCCATGGCCGTCAGATGCTGCCCGGGTTCGAGCCAGCCGGCGTCGATGATCGGTTTTTCCGCCGGCGTGGTGGTCACGATGATGTCGGCGCCGGACATTGCTTGCCGCGGGTCGGATATCGCCTTGACGGGAAAGCCGAGCCTTGCCGCCAGTTCCGCAGCCACGCCCTTAGCCTTGGCCGCATCCCGCGCCCATATCCTGGCGTCACGGATCGGCCGCACCAGCGTCAGCGCTTCCAGCTGCAGCCGCGCCTGCATGCCGGCGCCGAAGATCGCCGCCACGCTGGAATTTTGCCGCGACAGATATTTTGCCGCGACGGCGCCGGCCGCGGCGGTGCGCACGTCGGTGAGATAGCCGTTGTCGAGCAGCAGCGCCTGCACCAGGCCGGTCCGGCTCGACAGCAGCACCATCATGCCGTTGGTGCTCGGCAGGCCGATCTTTGGATTGTCGAAGAAGCCGGGGCTGATCTTGATCGCGAAACCCTCGATGCCGGGCACGTAGGCGGTCTTCACATCGACCTCACCCCGATACTCTGGAATGTCGAGCCGCAGGATCGGCGGCATGGCGACCGCCTTCGTCGCAAGCGCGGCGAAGGCCTGCTCGACGCAAGCGACCGCGTCGGCATCGAGCCCGACGATCTCTCGCAATTCCGCTTCCGTCAGAATGATCATGCGGCTCATGGGTTATCCTCCGCGAACGCCGCACCCTCGCCGTTGATCACGCGACGGTGCTGTTCCATGTCGACATTCCGCCCCGAAAGGATCGCAACGACTGGGCCGCCGGAGCGGATCTTTCCGGCCAGCAGCGCTGCAATTCCGACCGCTCCAGCCCCCTCGACGACCTCGCTCTCGCAGGCATAGGCATGGCGCATGCCGGCTGCGATTTCGGCCTCGGTCAGCAGGATGACGTCATCGAGAAGTGCGCGGCACATGGCGAAAGTCACGCGATTGTCGAGGCCAATGCCGCCGCCAAGCGAGTCGGCAAGGCTCGGCTTTTCCTCGACCTGCACCGGCCGTCCGGCATCGAGGCTCGCCTTCATCGCCGCACCCTGTTCCATCGTCAGGCCGATCACTCTCACCTTCGGACTGACGCCCTTGACCGCGGCGGCGACACCCGCCGCAAGGCCGCCGCCTGACAGCGGCACGAGAACGATCGCCGCCTCCGGCAATGCGTCGACGATTTCGAGCCCGAGTGTCCCCTGCCCGGCGACGACGTCGGGATGGTCGAAAGGCGGGATCATCACCAGCCCCTCCTCTCGCACCAGCCGGTCGACTTCCTGCTGCGCCTCGTCCTGCGATCGGCCGACGATGCGCGCATCGGCGCCGAGGCGGCGGATTTCCGCAACCTTGTTCTCCGGCACCAGCTGCGACATGCAGATCGTCGCGACCGCGCCTTGCGCCTTCGCGGCATGGGCAAGCGCCCGGCCGTGATTTCCGGTCGAGGCGGCGACGACCCCGCGCGCCCGTTCTACCGGTGACAATGACAGTACCGCGTTGGTCGCCCCGCGCAGCTTGAAGCTGCCCGTCGTCTGGTGATGTTCGAGCTTCAGCCAGACCGGAACGCCGGCAATCTCGGCAAGCGATGCCGACTGCACCATCGGTGTTTCGACGACCCGGCCGACGATCCGCCGCGCCGCTGCGCGAATATCCTCCAGCGAAACCGGCAAGGCGCTCACCATGATCTCAGCCTTCCCCATAGGGCATGGTCATCAGCCGGCCGAGCTCGGGCCGCACCCGATCATCGCCGCAAAGCCTCAGGCAGGCCCAGGCGGTTGCGAGATTGCTGGTCACCACCGGCTTGCCGGTCTCGCCTTCGATGCGGGCGGCGACCTCGGCGGCGCGCAGAGCAGTGCAGGAGATGAACAGCGCGTCGGACTGCGGCGCCAGCGCCTCACGCGCGAAGGCCGCGATCTCATCCGGCGCGATCCGCGCCATCTCGCGATCGTCGCTGAGGCCGAGGCAGGTGAAGCGGTCGATCGCAAAGCCGAGATCCGTGAAATAATCCGCCATCGGCCGGCTGGTCTCGATCGTATAAGGCGTCAGCACCGAAATCCGGCGGGCGCCGAGCGCCTTCAGGCCCTTCACCGCCGCCGCCGTCGGCGTCACCACTGAAACACCCGGCTTGGCCGCATGGATCGCCGCCTCGATATTGCGGTCGCCGATGACGACCGAGGCCGAGGTGCAGGAATACATGATCGCATCCAGCGCCTCATCCGGCAGGATCAGCCCGGCGGCTTCCGTCAGCGATGGCTGCATCTTCAAGAGGTTTTCCGGTGTCACCGGATTGGCATAGCCGATGCGGCTGACATAGACGCCGATGCGGTCGCCGGCGACCATGCGCCGGAAATCGACTTCGGTCGTGTGGTCGGTCGCCAGGATGACGAGGCCGATGCGCTTTTCCAACGGCCGGTCGTCCAGTCGCGGCCGCCGGCCGGCGGGAATGATCTGGATTCCTGAGGTCATATCAATCATCCATCCTGGCGTAGCGCTCCTCGAGCCAGCGCAAGCCCACGACCGAGACTAGGCTGATGACGAGGAAGAAGACGCCGACGAGCGTCATCGGTTCGATATAGCGATAGTTGCTGTTGGCGATGCTTTTGGCCTGGTTCATCAATTCCAGCACGGTGATCGCCGAAAGCAGCGGCGTTTCCTTGAACATGGCGATGAAATAATTGGCGAGTGCGGGGATCATCGGCGGGATCGCCTGCGGCAAGATTACGTGGATCCAGGCTTGGCGCGTCGTCAGATTGGTCGCCTTGGCCGCTTCCCATTGTCCGCGCGAGACGTTCTCGATGCCGGCGCGATAGACCTCCGCGGTATAGGTGGCATAGTGAATGCCGATGCCGATGACGCCGGCGGTGAGCGGCGACAGCCGGATGCCGATATCGGGCAGCACATAGAAGATGAAGTAGAGCTGTACGAGCAGCGGCGTGCCGCGAATGAATTCCGAGACGAAGCCGACCGTCCGGGAAATGGCGACAACCGGGGATCGCCGCGCGATGGCAAGTCCCAGCCCGGCGACCATGGCGACCGCAGCGCCGAGGATGGTGGCAAGAATAGTGATCTTGAACCCTTCGAGAAGGGTCGGCATGATCTGCCAGACGAACTCCCAATCCCATTCCATATGATCAGGTCCTCATGCCGTCGAGGCCGCGTGTCATCCGCCGCTCCAGCAGGCGCATCGCCGCCGAGATGGCGGAAGCCATGAGGAAATAGAGGATGAGGATCGCCGCAAAAGGCACCAGCGTATTGCCCGTCTGCGCCCGCACCACCTGCGCCTGGAAGGTCATGTCCGTCAGCGAGATCAACGACACGACGGCCGTGCCCTTCAAGAGCTCGATCGCGTTGTTGCAGAAGGTCGGCAGCATCAGCGGCAGCGCCTGCGGCAGGATGACGTGGCGCATGCGCTGGTAGCGCGACAGGTTGAGCGCGATGCAGGCTTCCGACTGTTCGCGCCCGACGGCCTTGACGGCGCCGCGCACCACCTCCGCGCCATAGGCCCCGACATTCAGCCCGAGCGCCAGCACGCCGGCCTGCAACGGCGTCAGCGTCAGACCGGCAAAAGGCAGGACGAAATAGACCCAGAAGAGCTGGACGAAGATCGAGGTGCCGCGAAAGAATTCGATATAGGCGGTCGCCAGAGCCCGGACGGCAAAGAAGCGCGACAGGCGGCCGAGGCCGGCCAGGAAGGCCATGACGAGCGCCAGCGCCGATCCCATGACCGTCAGTTCGAGCGTCACCAGGGCGCCCTGAAGGATCAGTGTCAGATAGCCGGACCATACCGACATCGGCAACTCACTTCTCTGGAGATCGTGCGGGTCGGACCGGCCATGGCAGGGCGCATGGCCGGTGTGCTCACATCAGGTTACTTGGCTGCGGCGCAGAGCTTTTCGCGGCTCGTCGACATCGCCGCCTTGGCCGAGAAGCCGTAGGGCTCGATGATCTTGGCGAATTCGCCCGATTCCTTCAGCTTCTTCAGCTCGACGTCGAAGGCATCGCGCAGCGCGACGTCCTGCTTGCGGAAAGCGGCGCCGTCGCAATAAACCGGTGCATTGACGACGGGGGCGACGGTTTCGAGGTTCGGATCCTTCGCCTTCGCCATCAGATCGTGGATCGACAGGACCGGCAGCGAATAGACGTCGATGCGGCCGTCCTGCAGCATCTTGATGCCGCTCTGCCCATCCGGAACCACGATGACGCGGTCACGCGGCACGCCGGCTTCCAGCGCCAGCTTCTCCTCCGTGCCGCCGCCCGGCGCGCCGATCTTGGCGTTCGGATTGTCGGCGATATCCTTGTAGCTCGTCAGCTTCAGCGGGTTGCCCTTCTTGAGAGCGAAGGCTTCGGCATCGCAGAGGATCGGTTCGGAATAGGCAACGGCGCTGCAACGTTCCGGTTTCATGAAAAGGCCCGCCGTAATCGCGTCATGGCGGCCGGCCTGCAGGCCGGGGATCATCGCGCCGTATTCCGAGATCGAGGCGACCACTTCCTTGACGCCGAGCTTTTCGAAGATCACGCGCGCCACGTCGGGGGCAGCGCCAGAAACCTTGCCGTCGGCACCGACGGCCGTGAATGGCGGCTCGTTGGCGATGGCGATGCGGGCAAAACCCTGTTCCTTCAGCTGTTCGAGCTTGTCATCGGCGGCGGATGCCGGAGCGGCGGCCGTAACCAGAAGCACCGACAGGCTGACGGCGCTCAAAACATATCCTGCTTTCATCGTTCCCAACTCCTCTGTTTTTCTCTTTGCGTTTTGTTCTTTGCGGGCCAATGTCTGACGTCAGACGCGGTGCCCTGCCGCGATGATCTTGCGCAGGAAGGTCTGCGTCCTTTCCTGCGTCGGATTGCGGAAGATGTCGCCGGGCCTGCCTTCCTCGACGATCCTGCCGCGATCGAAGAACAGCACGCGGTCGGCAAAGTCGTGGGCAAAGCCCATTTCGTGGGTGACGAGAAGCATCGTCATATCGGTCTCGGAGGCGAGCTTCCGCATGACGTTCAGCACCTCCTCGACCAGCTCCGGGTCGAGTGCCGAGGTCACCTCGTCGAACAGCATGATCTTCGGCGACAGCGCTAAGGCCCGGGCAATGGCGACGCGCTGCTTCTGCCCGCCGGAAAGCTGCGCCGGCACGCTTTTCGCCTTGTCGGCAAGGCCGACCATATCGAGAAGCTCCATCGCCCGCTTCTCGGCTTGCGGCCGCTTGATGCCCTTGGTCAGCATCGGTGCCAGCGTCACGTTGTCGAGGACGCATTTATGCGGAAACAGGTTGAAGTGCTGGAAGACCATGCCGATCTTTTCCCGCATGCGATGCAGGTGCCGCTCATCGGCCGCCACCAGCCCGCTGCCACCAGGCATGTGGTAGAGCTGCTCGCCGTCGACCTCGATATGGCCGCCGCTGATCGTCTCCAGCGTCATCAGGATGCGCAGGATCGTCGTCTTGCCGGAGCCGGACGGCCCGATCAGCGCCAGTTTCTCGCCCGGCATGACATTCATCGACAGGCCGTCGAGCACGGTCAGCGGACCGTATCTCTTGACGATGTTGTCGATGCGGATGATGGGCGCAGGCATTCATGTCTCTCCTTGTTGAGACAAGCAATGACCTAACGATGACGGCCCATGAAAATCATGTCAATTCGTAAAATAATATCATGACAATTATTCTGCGCCTGCCGGCAAATGCGGCGGCAGCGTCAAATCGCAAGCAGCAGTTCCTCCGGATTTCCCTGCGCCAGCGAGGCAACGATCCCGAGCCCTGTCCGCAGCTCGCCTTCCGTCGTCGAGCCGAGCGAGATGCGCACCGCCGGCGTCCAGCCGTGATCGGTGGTGTGGAAGGATTTGCCCGGCGCGATCGCTACGCCGCGCAGCCTTGCCTGCGACACGAAACCATCCTCCGTATGGCTGCCGGACAGCGGCAGCCATATATGCAGGCTTTGCGGGTGCGTTCGATAGGACAGGCCGGCCAGCATCTCCGCCGCGATCGCGTGGCGTCCGACAAGGGCGCGGCGCTGCCAGTTGACGAGTTCCATCGCCGTACCGTCGCTGACCCAGCGGCTGGCGATCTCGGCCATGGCAGGCGTCGCCATCCAGCTCGAGACGAGATGCCGGTTGGCGACGGCGGCGACATAGCGGTCGGGCGCGACGAGGTAGCCGATCCTGAGGCCTGGAACGGTGATCTTCGTAAAGCTCGTGACGTAGAGCGTGCGCTCCGGCGCGAAGGCCGCCATCGGCGGCGCCCGGTCCTCGACCATCGGCCCGAGAATGTCGTTTTCGATGATCGCTATGTCATGCTTGGCGGCGACGGCGGCAAGCGCCTGCCGGCGTTCGGCGCTCATCAGCGCCGCCATCGGATTGATCACCGAGGGCTGCAGGAAAATTGCCCGGATCGGCCCGGTCCGGCAGGCCTCGTCCAGCGCCCCGGGGATCATGCCTTCCTCGTCGATCGCCAACCCTTCGAGGTGCAGGCCGAGATAGCCGCAGAGCGGCACCAGCGTATGGTGGCTGACCGCTTCGGTCGCAATCGTCGAGCCGGGCGGTGCGACGCTCATCAGCGCCACCGTCATGCCGGAGGTCGCGCCATTCGTCAGGCTGATGTTCAGCGGCGACACGTCGAGCCCGCAGCGCGCCAGCCATTCGGTGGCGACGACGCGGTGACGCGGAAACACCATATTCGGTCGGAACGACAGGGCCGAGCTGGAAGGCAGGTTTTCGGAAAGCCAGCCGAAGGCCTGGCGCATTTTTTCCAGATGGATCTGCTCGCAGACCGGCTTCAGGATCGACAGATCGATCACCTCACCCAGCCGTTCCGGCAGATAGGGCGGCTCCGGCTCAGGCGGCCGCGTCTGCACGAAACTGCCGCGGCCGATCTCGCCTGAGATCAGCCCGCGGCGGCTCAGCTCGTCATAGGCGCGGCTGACCGTCTGCACGGAAAGATGCAGATCATCCGCCAGCTTGCGATGCGGCGGCAATTGCACCCCGTCGGAGAGCTTGCCGTCGGTGATCGCATTGGCGATCTGCTCGGCGAGTGAAAGATAGGCCGGCCGGCGGAGTTGCGAGGGATCGGGGCGCCAATTTGTCATGATATCAACAGTGCTGAAAATCAGTTCAATTGACAATGCCAAAATGCGCTTTCATTGTCTTTTCGCTGCGTTTGAAATGATTTCTTTTTGAAGAAAGCACCATGAAGCTCGACGCCATCGACCTGCGCATTCTCGACGCCGTCCAGCGCGACGGCCGCATCACCAAGCTGGCGCTGGCCGAAAAGGCCGGACTGTCGCCGACGCCGTGCTGGATGCGGCTGCGCAAGCTCGAAAAGGCAGGCGTGATCACCGGCTACCACGCCCGCATCGCCCCGCGGCGCATCGCGCCGGTTGCCAGCGTGATGATGGAAGTGACCCTCGCCAATCATCGCCAGGCCGATTTCGAACGCTTCGAACGTACCATCGCCGCAATCCCGGAGGTCGTCGCCTGCTGGTCGGTGGGTGGCGGCGTCGATTACATTCTGAAGATCATGACGGCCAATATCGACGCCTACCAGCGACTGGTCGATGGGCTTCTCGACCGCGAACTCGGCATCGACCGCTACTTCACCTATATCGTCACCAAGACGGTGAAGGAGGAAACAGTCGTTCCGGTCTCTTCCTTCGCCGCATCCGGCGATGAGGAAAGCGCTTCCTAGAACAGGATTCAGATTTTTGGCCGACCCGGTCTAAAATCTGAATCCTGTTCTAAGTTAAAGAGTTAGAGCATGATGTCGTCCGAAAACCGCTCACACTTTTCGGCATCATGCTCTAGACAATCTCTCTATCCGGCGGCTGTGCTTTAGCCCGTTTCTCTCTTTTCGCCATCGCCAAAGGACAATCTCTCGTCCGCTCCTGTGGAAGACTTCACGTCACCGCAACGAGGAGATTGGACATGACTGCCGTTTTTGCCCGCCCCGCCTATCACGACGCGCTGTCGCGGCTCGCCGATCGTCATCTCCTGCGCGATCTCGCCTATGTCGGCGGCCGGTGGATCGCCGGGACCACGGGCAAGAGCTTCGCCGTCACAGACCCGGCTTCTTCGGCGACGCTCACCTGGGTTGCGAGCCTCGGTGCCGAAGAGACGGCAATGGCGATCGATGCGGCGTCGGAGGCCCTTGCCGCCTGGCGCGCGATGCTGCCGCAGAACCGTGCGGCGATCCTGCGCAGATGGCACGCGCTGATGCTTGCGGCGAAAGAGGATCTGGCGCTGATCATGACGCTGGAACAGGGCAAACCGCTTGCCGAAGCGCGCGGCGAGATCGACTACGCCGCCTCCTTCATCGAGTGGTATGCCGAGGAAGGCAAGCGGCTGAACGCCGAAAGCGTCACCAGCCATCTGGCCGGGGCGGAAATGATCGTCCGGCGCGAGGCGCTCGGCGTCGTCGGCATCGTCACGCCGTGGAACTTTCCTTCCGCCATGCTCACCCGAAAGGCGGCCGCGGCACTTGCTGCCGGCTGCACCGTCGTCGCCCACCCCTCCTCGGAAACGCCGCTTTCTGCGCTCGCGCTTGCCGAACTCGGTGAACGCGCCGGCATTCCCGCCGGTGTCTTCAACGTCGTCACCGGCCATGCTGCAACGATCGTCGGACGCATGTGCAGCGATGTCCGCCTGCGCGCGATGAGCTTCACCGGCTCCACCGAGGTCGGCCGCCTAATCGCCGCGCAATGCGCGCCAACGATGAAGCGGCTGGTGATGGAGCTCGGCGGCCACGCGCCGCTGATCGTCTTCGACGATGCCGATGTCGCAAAAGCGGTCGAGATCGCCGTCGACGCCAAGTTCGCCACATCCGGCCAGGATTGCCTTGCTGCCAACCGCATCTTCGTCCAGCGGCGCATCGCCGATGCCTTCGCCAAGGCCTTTGCCGCCCGCATCGGCGAGCTGAAGGTCGGCGCAGGGCTTGAGGATGGAAGCGAGATCGGGCCGCTGATGCATGAACGGGCCGTCGTCAAGGTCGAGCAGCAGGTCGCCGACGCGCTGGCGCAGGGCGCCCGGCTCGTCATCGGCGGCAGCCGCCACAAGGCCGGCCGGCTCTTCTATCAGCCGACGCTTTTGACGGATGTGCCGGCGAATGCGCTGATCATGCGCGAGGAAACTTTCGGGCCTCTGGCGGCGCTGACCACCTTCGACACCGAAGAAGAGGTCGTTGCCCGCGCCAATGATAGCGAATACGGCCTCGTCGCCTATGTGGTTACCGAGAACGGCGCCCGTCAGATGCGTCTCGGCCGCGCGCTGGAATATGGCATGGTGGCGGTCAACCGCGTGAAGATCACCGGCGGCCCCATTCCCTTCGGCGGCTGGAAGCAGTCCGGCCTTGGGCGCGAGGGTTCCCGCCACGGACTCGAGGCCTTCACCGAGCTCAAATATCTCTGCATCGACACCGCCGCCTGAGCGCCATTTCAAGAAGAGGACAGGACATGCTCGAGAAAAGCAACGAACTCACCGCCTGGGACCGTGATCATTTCTTCCATCCCTCCACCCACATGGGCATGCATGCGCGCGGCGAGACGCCGACCCGCGTCGTCGCAGGCGGCGAAGGCGTCTACATCACCGATACGAGCGGCCGCAAAAGCCTCGATGCCTTTGCCGGGCTCTATTGCGTCAATGTCGGCTACGGCCGCCAGAAGATCACCGATGCGATCGCCGAACAGGCGAAGAACCTCGCCTATTACCACGCCTATGTCGGCCACGGCACGGAAGCGTCGATCACGCTGTCGAAGATGATCATCGACCGCGCGCCCGCCGGCATGAGCCGCGTCTATTTCGGTCTTTCCGGCTCGGATGCCAACGAGACCAACATCAAGCTTATCTGGTATTACAACAACATCCTCGGCCGCCCGGAGAAAAAGAAGATCATCTCCCGCTGGCGCGGTTATCACGGCTCCGGCGTCATGACCGGCAGCCTCACCGGTCTTGCACTCTTCCACAATGCCTTCGACCTGCCGCGTGCGCCCATCCTTCACACCGAGGCGCCCTATTATTTCCGCCGCCCCGACCGGTCGATGGACGAGGAACAGTTCTCGCAATATTGCGCCGACAGACTGGAGGAGATGATCCTCGCCGAAGGCCCCGATACCATCGCCGCCTTCATCGGCGAACCGATCCTCGGCACCGGCGGCATCGTGCCGCCGCCGCAAGGTTACTGGCAGAAGATCCAGGCCGTGCTCGACAAATACGACATCCTGCTTGTTGCCGACGAAGTCGTCACCGGCTTCGGCCGTCTCGGCACGATGTTCGGCTCGGATCACTATGGGATGAAGCCGGATCTGATCACCATCGCCAAGGGCCTGACCTCCGCCTATGCCCCGCTTTCCGGCAGCATCGTTTCATCCAAGATGTGGCAGGTGCTGGTGCAGGGTTCCGATGAATTGGGAGCGATCGGCCACGGCTGGACCTATTCCGCCCATCCGATCTGCGCCGCCGCCGGCATCGCCAACCTCGAACTGATCGACGAAATGGAGATCGTCGAAAATGCCGGTAAGACCGGCGCCTATTTCCGCTTGGAACTGGAGAAGGCAGTGGGCAGCCATCGCAACGTCGGTGACGTCCGCGGCGACGGCCTGATGGCAGCCGTCGAATTCGTCGAGGACAGGGATGATCGGAAATTTTTCGATCCCGGCCGCAAAATCGGTCCGCAGGTCGCTTCCGCCCTTCTCGAACGCGGCGTCATCGGCCGCGCGATGCCACAGGGCGACATCCTCGGCTTTGCGCCGCCGCTCTGCCTGACGCGTGAGGAGGCGGACATTGTCGTCAAGGCGACAGCGGATGCGATCGAAAGCGTCTTCAAGGACATCTGAGGAGAGGCCGCATGACGATCCCGGAAAAAATGGCAGCCGTTTTGCTCACCGGCCATGGCGGATTGGAGAAGCTCGTCTACCGCACCGACGTCCCCGTTCCGGCGCCGGCGGAGGGCGAGGTGCTGATCCGCGTCACCGCCTGCGGCATGAACAACACCGACGTCTGGGTCCGCCAAGGCGCCTATGGCACCGAGGACGACCCCTCCGCCGTCTCGACCTGGCGCAGGCAGGGCAATACGCTGACATTTCCGCGCATTCAGGGCACCGATACGGTTGGCCACATTGTCGGCGTTGGCCGCGGTATCGACCCCGCGCGCAGCGGCGAACGCGTCATGGTCGACTTCTCGATCTATAATCGCGACGACGACAGTCTCGCCGACATCGACTACATGGGTCATGGGCGCGACGGCGGCTACGCCGAATATATGGCGCTGCCGGCCGAAAACGCCCATGTCGTTGCAACCGATCTGACCGATATCGAGCTCGCCACCTTCTGCTGCGCCTATCTGACCGGCGAGCGCATGCTGGAACGGGCTCGGCTTGCCGCCGGCGAACGCGTCCTCGTCACCGGGGCCTCAGGCGGTGTCGGCTCGGCGATCATCCAGCTCGCGCGCGCCCGCGGCGCCATCCCAATCGCCGTCGCCGGACCTGGCAAGGAGGCGGCGATGCTCGATATCGGCGCCGAAGCGGTCGTAACGCGCGGCAGGAGCGATCTGGTCGAAGCCGTTCATTCCGCCAGCCGCGGACAACCGATCGATGTCGTTGCCGACCTCGTCGGCGGGCCGCTGTTCAACGATCTCCTGAAGATCCTGCGGTCCGAAGGCCGCTATACAACGGCCGGCGCCATTGCCGGCCCGGTCGTCCAGCTCGATCTCAGGACCATGTATCTGAAACAATTGGAGCTGCACGGATCGAGCCAGGGAAGCCGCGCCGACTTCCGCCGCCTCGTCGGCTATATCGAAAGCCGGAAGATCCGGCCTCTCGTCGGCGGTGTCTATCCGCTGTCTGAATTCCATCGCGCCCATAGCGAGTTCATGGCGAAGAATTTCGTGGGCAAATTGGTCGTGGTGCCCGACCGAGGATAAGGCGAGATTCCGATCGCGCCGCTGGCGAACCTTATCGGCGTATCGGCGTTTCACGGCCATGGACAATCGTTGCGATCACATCGGCCATTCGTTGCGCCAGGCAATCTGGGGCGTTTCTGCCGCCTTGAGGGGGGCGAAACCGCCGGTCGCGCCAGAAGGTTTCTGATGCCGGCTGCCAAGACGACATACCTGACCCCTGCCGAACTCGAAAAGATTCGCCGTGCTGTGGGCATTGCACGGCTGATGGACACCGCAGTCCGACTGCCTTTCATCGGCGTACGGATCGGCGCGGACTCGGTCCTCGGCCTCATCCCGGCGGTCGGCGACGTTGCCGGGTCCCTCATCGGCCTTTTCATTATCGACGAGGCACGGCGCCTTGGCCTTCCCGCCCACAAGCTCGCCCGCATGGCAGTCAATCTCGGCGTCGACGCCGCCTGCGGCACGGTTCCCCTGATCGGCGATCTCTTCGACGTCTATTTCAAGTCTCACCGCCGGAACGTCGGCATCATCCTCGACCACTTCGGTGTGAGCGAAGAGGAACTGAACCGCCGCATGTGACGCAGCCGGCGTTCGCGCCCCGAGACGCCGAGCAATGTGGACTGCTGTCCTCTAAAGCGCGTCGCATCAAATTTGATTCATGCGACGCGCTTTAGCCCTTGGTTTTTGTGCATGTCGTTGTCCCGGAACCGCTGCACACTTCCGGGCGACATGCACTAAAGCTCGGTCAGAGCACCAGCAGTCTTCACGGCGTGGTCGAGAACAAATTGCAGCTTGGCGGCGTGGCCAAAACCCGGCTCATCCGGCTGCCCCTTTCGCACGGCCTTTGCAAAGCGCTGGAAGTTGGTGATGACCGGTTCGACCTCGATCGTGCGCCAGATCGCCTTGTCGGCATCGGCGCCTTCGCAGACCCTGAGGGTCGAACCCTCAGGCGTATGCACCACCTCAAGGGCGCCCTTGTCCCCATGCAGGCGCAGCCGCAGCTCGTTCAGATGGCCGGTTGCCCAGCGCGTCGCATGGATGACCCCGGCCGCACCGTTTTCGAGTTCGGCCATCATCAGGAAACTGTCATTTGCGTCGAGGTCGTACTCGCCGATCCGGTTTCCGGGGCTCTTGTCGAACACCTTGAGGTGCGATGTCGCCGCCTTGACGTCGCTTCCCGCGGCAAAAACCGCGAAGTCGAGGATGTGGATACCGACATCGCCCAGCACGCCATTCGAGCCATGCTTTGTCGACAGCCGCCAGAGCCATTGCGATTCCTTGGTCCAGTCGCCCCAAGCCTTCGAGACCAGCCAGCTCTGGAGATAGGACGCTTCGAAGTGGCGGATCGCGCCGAGACGCCCGTCCAGCACCATCTTGCGCGCTGCCTGAAGCGGCGCCACGTTGCGATAGGTGAGGTTTACCATCGTGACCTTGCCGGATGCCGCCGCGGCGTCGGCCATCTCTTTGGCTTCGCGGTAGTTGACCGCCAGCGGCTTCTCGCAGAGCACATGTTTGCCGGCGCCGAGTAACTTCATCGTGGTGGAATAATGGGCGCGATCCGGCGTCACATTGGTGACGGCATCAAACTCGCCCCAGGCAAGGGCGTCATCAAGCGACGTGAAAGTCAGCGGGATATCGTGCCTGAGCGCGAAAGCCCGCAGCCGGACCTCGTCGGTATCAACGGCAGCGACAATTTTGACGCCGGTGATTTCGGAAAAATGCATGGCATGGGTGTTTGCCCATCCTCCGGTTCCGAGAATGATCAAGCGCATTCTTTTGTCCTCATGGTTGTTCATCGATGCGTGAGCGGCAGCGAGATCATCGCGGCGTCTTGCGGGGGCCGCCGAACGCGGCGCCCGCGCCCACGGCGTCTCATCTCTTATCGATAACCGGCTTCGCCGGCCTGATGCAGTTTCGGACCGCGTTCGACGATCGGCTCCAGCGCCTTTTCTACCGGCACATTTGGAGCGTCGGTGATAGCAGTCAACGCCGCTTGCGGGTTGTAGGCCCATTTGACGCCGTTGATCAGCACCTTCTGGACATTGGCGTCGTGATAGGTCGGATAGGTCTCGTGGCCGGGGCGGAAGTAGAAGATGTTGCCGGCGCCGCGCCGCCAGGTCAGGCCCGAGCGGAACACTTCGCCGCCCTGGAACCAGGAGATGAACACCGTTTCCAGCGGCTCCGGCACCGAGAACTGCTCGCCGTACATTTCCTCGTTCTCGAGTTCGAAATGCTCGCCGATGCCGGCGGCGATCGGATGGCGCGGATTGATCGTCCACAACCGCTCGCGTTCGCCCGCCTCGCGCCACTTCAGCGCGCAGGGTGTGCCCATCAGCCGCTTGAAGATTTTGGAGAAATGGCCGGAATGCAGCACGAGCAGGCCCATGCCTTCCCAGACGCGCCTGGCGACACGCTCGACGACCACGTCGGAGACGGCGCCATGATCCTTGTGACCCCACCAGGTCAGCACATCGGTTTCGGCAAGCCGGGCCTCGCTGAGGCCATGCTCCGGTTCCTGCAGCGTCGCCGTCGTCGCCGAGATGGCCGGATCGGCATTCAGCGCATTGGCAATCGCCGTGTGCATGCCCTCGGGGTAGATGCCGCGGACGATCTCATTGGTATTCTCGTGGATGTTTTCACCCCACACAACGGTGCGAATGGTCACGTCGTTTTCTCCTTGTCGTTAAAACGGATCGAGTCTTGGGAGGAACATCGATCCTGGGAAGGTCAGGCAGCCTGCATGGATTGACGCTCGAGCGCCCGGCCCGAACGATCGAAGCGGTGGATGTGGCCGGCAAGCGGGGCAAGGCCGAGCGTCTGGCCCGGCTCGTGACGGGAGACACCGGCCTCGCGCACGATCAGCGGCTCGTCCGCCCCGATATCCACATAGACGAAGCTGTCGGAGCCGAGGATTTCCGAATGGATGACCGTGCCCCTCCAAACCGGCGACTCGGGCGCGATGCGAACATGCTCGGCGCGCACGCCGATCGTATGGCTGCCATAGGGCTGCGCCATTTCGCCCGACAGAAAGTTCATTTTCGGCGAGCCGATGAAGCCGGCCACGAAGAGCGAGTTGGGGCTTTCATAAAGCTCCAGCGGCGTGCCGATCTGCTCCACGACGCCGTCCCGCAGCACGCAGATCCGGTCAGCCAGCGTCATCGCCTCGACCTGATCATGCGTCACATAGATCATCGTCGTGTTGTGCATGCTGCGATGAAGCTTGGCGATTTCCAGCCTCGTTGCGACGCGGAGGGCCGCATCGAGATTGGACAGCGGCTCGTCGAAAAGAAAGACTTTGGGGTCGCGAACGATCGCCCGGCCGATTGCGACGCGCTGACGCTGTCCGCCGGAAAGCTGCCGCGGCAGCCGCTCCAGGTAAGATGAGAGCTGCAGCATGCCGGCCGCCTGTTCGACACGCTTCCGGCATTCGTCCTTGGTGCGTCCCGACAGTTTCATGCCGAACGCCATATTGTCGAAAACCGTCATATGCGGATAGAGCGCGTAGGACTGGAATACCATGGCGATCCCTCTCTTCGAGGGCGCGTGCTGGTTCACCATCACGTTGTCGAAGGAGAGCGCTCCCGATGTGATGTCCTCGAGGCCGGAGATAAGCCTGAGCAGCGTCGACTTGCCGCATCCCGACGGACCCACGAAGACCATGAACTCGCCGCGGCGGATGTCCATCGTCACGCCCTTGATCACCTCGAAAGCGCCGAAGCTCTTGCGGATGTTCTCCAGTCGTATCTCTGCCATGTCCTACTCCCTCAACCCTTGACGCCGCCGGCGGTCAGCCCCGAAATGATCCGGCGCTGGAATATCAAAACGAGCACCACAACCGGCACGGTGACGATCACCGAAGCTGCCATGATGTTGCCCCAGGGGATTTCGAACTCGCTGTTGCCCGAAAGCAGGGCGATGGCGACCGGGACGGTTCTCTGCGTATCCGACGACGTGAAGGTCAGCGCAAAAAGGAACTCGTTCCACGCGGTGATGAAGGCGAGCAGCCCTGTTGTCACCAGCGCCGGCCACATCAACGGCATGAACACCTGGGTAACAATGACCCATGGCGAAGCGCCGTCGACGATCGCCGCCTCCTCGATCTCGATCGGCAATTCGCGCATGAACGTCGTCAGCACCCAGACGGTGAAGGGCAGCGTGAAGATCATGTAGGAGAAGATCAGCGCGAAGGGCGTGTTGAAGATGCCGATCCAGCGAATGAGCTCGAAGAGGCCGGCAAGGACGGCAATCTGCGGAAACATCGATACCGAGAGGATAGTCAGCATCAACAGCGCACGTCCGCGGAAGTGCACCCGTGCCAAGGCGAAGGAGGCGGTGACCGAAAGCAGGAGCGACGCTGAAACCACGACGCAGGCGATCATCGCGGAATTTGCAAGACTGCGGACGAACCCGCCTTGGCCCATTACGGAAGTATAGTTGCCGAACGAGATCGAAGTCGGCCAATAATCAACTTTGAAAAGGGCCGTGCCGGTCTTCAGGCTCGTGAGGATCGCATAGTAGAACGGAAAGACCGCGATGATGACGATGACCATGACGAGCAGGTAGAAGAGCGTATTCTTGGCGATCGACAGCAGCATCAGCGTTCCTCCCCGCCGAGCCTGACGCGGCCGAGCCAGATATAGAAGACGGTGACGGAGGCAATGATCAGGAAGAGCACCGTCGATGCGGTGGCGCCATAGGCGAACTTGTCGAAGTCGAACAGGTTCT
This sequence comes from Rhizobium sp. M10, assembly GCF_002531955.1. Taxonomy (NCBI): domain Bacteria; kingdom Pseudomonadati; phylum Pseudomonadota; class Alphaproteobacteria; order Hyphomicrobiales; family Rhizobiaceae; genus Rhizobium; species Rhizobium sp. M10. The sequence continues at coordinate 56,999 of NZ_NWTA01000015.1, forward strand.
CGCGCGCCATGACCGACATGGTCTTCGTCTGTGCATTGTTCGGCGTCAGGACATAAATCAAATCGAAGATCCGCATCGCATCCAGCATCCGGAAGATCACGGCAACCATGATGGCCGGCCGGATCAGCGGCAGCGTCAGACGCCAGAAAACCTTGACCGGATTGACGCCGTCGATCTTGGCAGCTTCATAAATGTCTCCGGGAACCATCTGCAGTCCGGCAAGGATCAGCAGTGCCATGAAGGGCGTCGTCTTCCAGACGTCGACGATCAGCACCGCGACCATCGCTGTCTCAGGATTGGCGGTCCAGGCAATCTTCTCAGTGATAAGGCCGAAGCCGAGCAGGATGTCGTTCAGGATACCGAACTGGTCGTTGAGCATCCAGGCCCACATCTTGGCCGAGACGATCGTTGGGATCGCCCAGGGAATGAGGATTGCGGCTCGAACAATGCCGCGCCCGACGAACCGTGCATTTAGCACCAGGGCGACGATCAGCCCGAGCACGGTCTCGATCACGACCGAGAGGAGGGTGAACTTGGCAGTGTTCCAGACGGCTTTCCACCACACCGGATCGGCGAGCAGCCCGCGATAGACGGTCCTGCCGCTCTTCAGCGTCACCCACGACAGATAGTTGTCAAAGCCGACGAACCGAGCGTTGCCAAGATCGTTGAGCGACGCATTCGTAAAGCTGAAATAGATCGTTCTGAACAGCGGCCATCCGGCGACGATTGCCAGGATCAGCAGCGTCGGCGCCAGAAACAGCCAGGCCGATCGAATGCGCTCGGATCGCAGCTCCGTAGAGGCTCTGAGAATAGAAACCCTTGGTTCAACTGCTTGCGGAACTACGATTTCGGTCATGAAACGCCTACCCCCGTTCGCTCGTCCGAAGACTGGACCGGCGGGCCTGAGGCCGCCGGTCGGAGACCTCACCAAGCGTCGCCCTTGAGGGTCGTTAGGTCGGCTTCGAGAAGCTCGAGGTTCTCGGCAGCCGAACCGCTGCCGGACAGCGTGTTATGTGCCGCCGTCCAGAACTTCGAAGACACCTCGTTGTACTTCACCTTGGCGGTCGCCGAAGGACGCGGCACGGCGTCCTGGAAAATGGGTTTCCAGTTCGGCATGAAGGGCTGTGCGGCGGCAATGTCCTTGTCATCGTAAAGGTCGGTCAGCGTCGGCAGGTTGGACAGCTCGACGGCACGCGCCTTTTGGACGTCCTTCGACGCCAGGAATTTGACGAGCGCAATGGCTGCGTCCTGCTTTTCGGAATATTTCGAAACCGCAAGATTCCAGCCGCCAAGCGTCGAGGACGGCTTGTCGCCCGCGGCCGCGACCGGCAGCGTCATGACGTCGAACTTACCCTTCACGGCGCTGTCGGCGCCATTGCCGAGGGAATAGGCATAGGGCCAGTTGCGCATGAAGACGGCGTTGCCGGTCTGCCAGACGCCGCGCGATTCTTCTTCCTGATAGGCGAGCACGCCGGGCGGTGAGATCGTGCCGATCCAGCTCTTGGCGCGGTCAAGCGCTGCTGCCGCCTTCTCGTTGTTGATCGAGATCGTCCCGTCCGGCTCGACGATCTGGCCGCCGCCCGACGACTTCACCCATTCCAGCGCATTGCAGGTCAGTCCTTCATAGGAATTGCCCTGGAACACATAACCCCAGAGATCCTTCTGTCCGGCCTGGCGTTCCTTGTCCTGAACCTCCTTGGCGGTTGCGGCCATCTCGTCCCAGGTCTTCGGCGGCTGCTTGCCGTATTTTTCGAGAAGGTCCTTTCGGTAAAACAGCGCCGGCGCATCGGTAAACAGCGGCAGCGCCACCAGCCGGCCATTGACGGTCTGCGACGCAATAATCGACGGGAAAAACTGGCCGGCCACATCTTTGGTGGCCTCCTTCAGATCGATGAACTGATCGGCAAGCTGCGGCGCCCAGATGACGTCGGTCTGATAGACGTCGATGTCCTTGTTTCCAGCGGCGAGCCACAGGCGATATTGGGAGAACTGCTCGCTGCTCGAGGACGGCATAGTGACGAGCTTGACCTGATTGCCGGTCTCCTTCTCGAAAATTGCGAGTTGCTTGTTGAGGAATTCGACGTTTTTCCCCGTCGTGTTGGCGGCAAATGAAATCTCGGCGGCACGGATCGGACCGGCGACTGCGATGGCGACTGCGAGCGCGGAAAAGCCTAATGCAAACTGTTTCATGATCTCCTCCCAGAAATTGAAATCGATTTGGCTCGTAGAACATTGCAGAAGGCCTTGGCCGCGTCAATACGCCAATTGAACACTTTTCAGTTGCAGATTACGCGAATTCCAACACTATATACACTTTAAAAGAAAACCTATGGCCTTTGCACGCGACGCATCCAGCCGCCAAATTTGAAATCGATTTCAATCATACTTGAATTGGATATTTGCCCGTTGCGTACCGCCAACACATCGTCCATTGATTGCCCAGATAAAGAAGACACCGATGAAACTTCGTGAATTCGCAAAGCAGCTTGGGCTTTCTCCGACGACGGTCAGCCGTGCGCTCAGCGGCTACCCGGAGGTGAGCGAAGCCACGCGCGCCCGGGTTGCAAGCGAAGCAATGCGGCTCGGCTATCGTCCCGACATCAATGCCGTGCGCCTGAAGACCGGACGAGCCGGAGCGATAGGCGTTATGATGGGACGTTCGGGAGAAATTCATTTCGCTGAATTCGTGTCGGGAATGGCGCAGCGCCTGGAAACGGCCGATACGGATATTCTCATCACACCCATCACCGCACACAATGATGACGACGAGATCCAGGCCTATCGACGCCTGGTCGAAAGCCGCCGGGTGGATGCAGTGATCATTCATTCGCCACGCCCCCAGGACCCTCGGATCGAGATGCTGAACAGCCTCGGCGTGCCTTTCCTGGTTCACGGCCGCTCGGAGACCGAGCACGTTCATGCTTGGCTCGACATCGATAATGAAGGTGCCGTGCGCAGGTCCACCGAACACCTGCTCGATCTCGGGCACCGCCGCATCGCCATGATCAATGGCCTCAGGGGCAAGACCTATTCCATCCATCGCGAACAGGGTTTTCGGATTGCCCATCAGGAGCATGGACTCATCGCCGATCCCAACATGATGGTCTGCGATAAATTCTCCGACGAGAGCGGCTTTCGCCATGCCCGCTCCTTCCTCGAGAGAGCGAATGCACCGACCGCCATCGTCGCCGGCTCCACGATGACGGCGCTTGGCGTTTACCGCGCCATCCGCTCGCTTGGGATGACGGTCGGGCGGGACGTCTCCGTTATCGCCCATGACGACGTCTTCCCTTATCTGACGGCCGAAAATATGGTGCCGTCACTCTCGACAACGCGATCCTCCATGCGTGCTGCGGGCACACGTTGCGCCGAGCTGACGCTGCAGCTTATTGCGGGACGCGCCGCCGAGGAGATCCACGAATTATGGCCGGTCGAACTGATCCTCCGAGAAAGCACTGCGGCCCCGCGCTGACAAATGCGGAACTCCGCTTCAGCGGGAGATGGCAACGCGCGCGGCACCTCTCGCACCAGATCTGCGAACAAGCCGGCGATTAGAGTAAGGTTTGCCGGACGGGCCAACCGACTGCGTTGTCGCCGAAGTCCATTAGCCGGCATTTCGCCTTACCCCGCCATTCGCCCTGACGAGCGCCATCAACATCGGGCCGATCGCAAATTCGCCCCTTTCGGTCCTGCGGGTGAGATCGCGAAGATAACCGCCGGGCGAGTTGATATGGCCTCCTCGTTCCAGGATGCAGGCGATCACAGTGGCGGCGTTTTCCGGCCCCATGCCGGCACAGGCTTCCTCATAAGCCGAGGGGCTGACGCCGAGCATCGAGCGCACGACGACGGCGGCCGACATCAGGTCGCGCCAATTGCCGATCGTTCCGCCGGGACCGTAGTCAAGAATGGCGGGGCAGGCCTGCAGGACAAGGCCGAGCGGGAAGGATTTCAGGCTGTGGCCGGCAACAGGATTGGCCGCACCCGGCGTCTTGCCACTCGGTCGGGCGGAAGGTCTCGGCGGTTTCAGCCTTGGCTCATCCGACGGCTCGGTCATCCCGTCGTTGGTTGTCACTGCCTTTTCGCCCTGCTTCGGTTCGAAGCTTGGTTCAAGTTCATTATTGGAGTTGGGGTTTGAATTCTGTTTGTGACGCTCAATTTGAGACTCATTGGCGTCTATTTTTTCTCTTTTAATGTGCTTTTCCAGCAGGTTGACGGCTTCGTCGCGCAGCAGCTCCATCTCGTCGAGCAACGCGGTCAGTTCTTCGATGCCCGCCATCCGCGGAATCCTGGAGACAAGATCGCGAAACATCATCGTCATCTGCTCCCAGTCGCCGGGAACCGCTTCGTCGATGGCCGCCGAAATCAGCTTGGAAATATCGCGCCGGCAGAGCGTCAAGCGTTCTCTCGTCGCCCGGAGCAGCTCCCGGTCGGCGGTCGCCTGGGCCGCGAGGCTTTCAATTTCGACGGCGCGGGCGAGAAGCGGCGCGACACTGAAACCGAAGGCCTCGCCGATCGCCCCTGCCCTGTCGCGGCGGGCATAGCGCTTTCCATTCGGGCTGTCCTTGCGCACAATCAGACCGGCCTCGACCAAGACGGCCAGATGCCGCCGCAGCGTCGCCGGCGTCATGCCGCGAGCGCGCAGCGAAAGCTGTGCATTCGAGGGAAAGACGATCAGGCCTTTCTCCTCGGAGATTTCATCATCGGGATAGAAGGTCAGCAGCGCGTCGAGCACCGTCAGCGCCCGATCGGTCACGCCAAGCGCCGGGCGCGCCTCGCAGATCGCCCGAAACAGCTTCCACTTGCTGCGCTTCATCCCCGGCTCGATCGTCTCGGCCAGCTGCTGGCTTGCCAGCATGCCAAGCGACATCGGCCGCCGCCCAAAGGGCGTCGTCACATATCCACTCTCCATTTGCCTTCACCTTCGTTCAGGCAAAAGAAAACCATCCACCAATTTGGTGCCTAAGACGCTTGACTGTGATTCGTGGAAATGCGATTCTCGATGTGCTTAAGATCTGAGAAGGGCTTCCACGACGGCGTCGTTGGGGGCCTTTTTCTTTTGCGCGCTACGCTCCTCTGTGCTTTTTGAACTCCAGGAACAGGCCCTGCAGCCTTTCCTGGACGAATTGATCGAAGCCGGGCGCGGTCTTGCCGTCGAAGACGAAAGTGGCGCCGGATGCTGTCTTCTTGATCATCACAGGCACGCCGCTGACTTCGGATTTGGCCGCCGCCGGCTTCGGCGCCGGCGTCTTCTTCGTCGCCAAAGCGAACGCCCGGTGAAACCGCTCGTCGCTCGACATCTTGCGGGCGTCGTCCGCGGACAACTCGGCGATGATCTTGCCGATATCGGCGCCTTCGAGCCGCTCTCCGAACTCCAGCCACCGCCGGCGACCGATATCGGGTGCAGCGCCAATGGCGTTGATCAGTTCCAAGGGCACCTGCCGCATGACGATCAGCATTCTCGACAGCGCCGCTTTATCCACGCTGAGAGCGGCCATGATGGTGTCGCGCCCGAAGCCGCGTTCCTCGAGCCGCCACGCGAAGAGCGCGCGCTCGATATAGGAAAGGTTGGTCCGGGCGCTGTTTTCTTGTCCCTGGCTGACAACCAGCTGGCCGTCGGTGAGATCGCGAACCACCGCGCGCACGCGGATGCCGATCTCTCTGGTGGCTGCCAGACGGCGATGGCCGTAGGCAACCTGATAGCGCCCCTTCGTCTCGGGATGCGGACGCACCAGGATCGGAACCTGCTGCCCGTGTTCGCGGATCTGCTCGACAAGCTCGGCCAGTTCGGCCGCGTCGATCGCCAGACGGTCGCTGACGAAGGAAGCGTCGATCAGGCCGGGATCAAGCTCGACGATCATCTGGCCCGCCGCAAGCTGCCGTTCCAGCTCGCTCGCCCGTTCCATTTTCTCGGTGATGTTGCCGAGCGTCTTGGTAATGCCGCCGACCGGCGCGCCGACACGCTCCTGCGGCACGAAGCCGGCGATCGGACGATTGTCGCGTGGCGCGACCGCTTCCACCCTTGCCGGGCTCGGAGCGGAGATTTCGATGAGATTCTTGCGCGCCATTTCTATCTCCTTCCCCAGGTGGAGCGAATATGCGCTTCGATCTCGCCATTCACGAGGTTCAGCGACTCCAGCGCCCGGTCATAGGTTCCGCGCGTGAATTGCGACCGCTCGACCTCATAGAGGGTCTGCTTGGTGACGCCGGCGTCGGAGACCGCCGTCGATTTCACCATGGCGTTGTGGAGCATGCGATTGCCGAAGATCGCCCGCATGAAGCCGGTCATCTGGCTCTGCGGGCCGTCATTCGGCTCGAACCGCGTCACGAGATAGCGCATCCAGTCGTAGCTGGTGCGGCCGCCGGCCTTCTCGACGACCGACATCAGCTCGCTCGTCATCGTCAGGAACTGCGACATCGACATGACGTCGAGCATCTGCGGGTGGACCGTGATCAAAACGGAGGTTGCGGCGCAGAGCGCCGACATCGTCAGGAATCCCAGCTGCGGCGGGCAGTCGATGACGACGACATCATAAAGGCTTTCTATCTCCGTCAACACCTCGCCGATACGGGCAAAGAACATCGTCTCCGCCGTCCCCGACGCCATCGCCTTCGGCGTCTCGTGCTCGAATTCCATCAATTCGAGATTTCCCGGAATGAGATGCAGATTGGGCGTGTAGGTGGCGCGCACGATATCCGCGATCGGGCGTGGTGCCTCGTATCGGATCGCCCCGTAAATCGTCTCGCCTTCGCCGACGTCGAACTCTGGCTGATGGCCGAACAAGGCAGATAAGGACGCCTGCGGATCGAGGTCGACGGCAAGCACGCGATAGCCGCGGAGAGCCATGAACTGCGCCAGATGTGCCGCCGTGGTGGTCTTGCCCGAGCCGCCCTTGAAATTCATGACGGAGACGATCTGGAGCTTTTCTCCAGGCCTGCGGGCCGGCACATATTTCGGCGTCCCGTTTCGCTCGTCGAGAACTCGGCGGATCCGGTCCATGTCGATTGCGCTGTAAAGCCGACGTCCGTTTGCGAGCGGATCGGGCCCGTGGCCATCCGCAGCGACCTGCCTGAGATAACCTTCACCGATGCCGATGAAGGCTGCGGCTTCCGCCGGCGAGAAGGTCCTGATCGTCTTCTGGGAAAGCGGCGGAAAGATTTTCGCCTGATGCTGCTGAAGTTGATAGGACAACTCCTTCGCATCTGTTGCCAGAAGCGACGGGAGATGCTCTTGATCGTCTTGAAGAGCAAGACTCGGCTGCATGATCGTTTTCCCAGGTAACTGCGCAATTTTGAACGAAAGCGCTTCAGTTGCGCAGTTACTATATGCCGCGATTCGTGACCGAATTACAAATGCTTAACCAAACCACGCCTCGACGCACACCAAACGGGTTCCGGAACCCGGCAAATGCGCGGACGGATCGGCGGGTGATTCGCATCCGTGCGAGGGCTGAAGGGCAAGGCCTATGCCATCGGTTATGCACATGAAATTCATGAAATTTTTGCGAGGCCGCAGGCGGAATGGAAAGGCCCGCGCCGACTACTGCCCGTCGTCCTTCAGATAGTTGTTGCCGTTGATCACCAGAAGTCCATCCGAACCCTTGTCCGGCTCGAAAATGCTCAGGCTCTCCGTCTTACCGGTCGCGTCGGTCAGATCGAGGCGATAGCCGGAAAGCCTATAACGGCCGCTGGAGCCGGGCCGATCGCCTGACGCGGTCACACCCGTCCGCGACTCGCCGATTTCGTTCGTCATTGAGGCGCCGGACCAGCGGCTGCGTTCGAAAGTGCCGTTGTTACGCAGTGTCAGCGTATTGCTGGAGGCAACCGATCCCGACGAGGTCGCAGTCATGCCGCTTGAAGCGAAGTTGTAGACCCATTCGCCGTCAAGCGTGGCGCCATCCTCGAACGGCGGCACCGCACGATACTCGTCTTCGTCGATCACCAGGTCGTCGCCTTTTTTGGAAAATGGCTTCGTCTCGATCTCGATCGTGCCGTAGGCGGAGGTGACGCTGCGCGTTTCGATCGATCCGGCGGAGGAGAAGAAGCCGCCGCCGGTGAGTTTATAAAGGCCGCAGTCGGAGGGGTTTTCCGTGCAGTGCTCGGTCATGCTGCGGCCGCCCTTCGGCAGTTCCGTGCTGAACAGGCCCTTCGGATCGAACATGGTGATCTCGCTATCGGAATAGAAATCCACGCCGCCGAAGAGATTCGGGCGGACACCGGTATCGAGATGGGTGAAGACGCCGTCGAGCCCGCCGTCGTCGCTCGCGGGAGCGAGATCGAAATCCTTGTCCGAAGGGTCAAGCTTCACCGAACGCACGAGAGCCTCGAACTCGGCCTCGGCGCTTTGGCTTCTGTCGCCTCCGAGGTTCAAGAGCACGAGCTGCAGATAGGCCTGCCGCTCGTCATTGGCGATGCCGACGACGATCTGGCTGATGCTGACATTCTTCTGCTGGACGCAGCAGCGTTCCTCCACGCGGATATCGTGGCCGTTTATCGTGACGCCATAATACTTAATCAGGATATCTTCCTTCGCCATCTCGGGCAGCGTTGCGACAAAGGTCTTCACCCCGGCCGGAAGGGAATTGCGCCCTCCCGCAAGCGGCTTGGATATCTGGATCAGAGCGCTGCCGCGCTTGTCATCCCCGGTGTCGGCAAAATCCTTCTGCAGCATGAAAAGATCGCCCTTGCCGGCCTTCCTCCAGCCAGAAGCATCATCGGGCAGCGTCACCGTCAGCCCGCCAATATCGGCGGGCGCGGCAAACGCCTGCGGGCAGGAGAATAGGCAGAGGAGGACAACAACGAGTTCCAAGATCGATTTGATCCCACCAATCCGCTCGATGTCCCTATTGCCCATGCGCCCCTCCCCTGCCGTTTCGGCGACCGCCGGCGGGATTTGGAGCTGGACCGGAGCTTTTCAACCCTGGGCTTCATGAAGATTTATTGAATGTGCCGCATGCCGCAAAGCGCCGGCTAAAAATCGGGCGATATCAATTTCAGCGAGGGGAAATAACTGCGGTAGCGCCCGACATCCCGCGTCAAGAGCGGCAGTTGCTGCACGGCTGCGTGAGCGCCGATGAAGAAATCGGGCAGCACACCGGTGCGTGATCCGCCTGCCTTCCGATATTGCGTGAAGACTTTACCGGCAAGGAACAGGGCGGCCTTCGGCATCGGCGCCATCTCGAGGCCGGCCTCCTCGATAAAAGCTTCCAAAGCTTCGATCCTGTCGTAGCGCACCGCAAGTTCGGCATAGATGACGTCGTTGACCAGCAAGGGGCCTTCTATGCTCGCCGTCTCGAGCTGGGCTATCGACCAGTCTGCCCGTTCCGGGTCGTCCGTCACGAGATCCAGAAGAACATTGGTATCGATAAGCGTCACGGTTCGCCGCGCGTCAACGCCATGATGGCATCTGTATCGAGGCCTTGTCCGGCATGGCCGCGCAGCTTCTCGAAGCGGCTGGCCGGGCGTTTCTTGTCGGCGCGCACGAGAACCACGCTGCCATCGGCAGCGCGATGAAAATCGACCTTGCTGCCGGGAACGATGCCGAGCATGTCCCGGACCGGCTTCGGAATGGTTACCTGCCCCTTCGCAGTAACGGTCGTGGCCATTCTGGCACCTCTGTAATACTCTCTTTTCGAAGGGTATTACCTCGCGCTGCAAATTTCAAGCCGGCCGTTAGGCGGCCATCGATTGGAAAAGCCAGTCGGAGACAGTCTGGCTCGCCGTGCGGGCGCCGGCACCGGGAAGCAGTACATCGCCGGTCAATTCGACGTCGAAATAGGAAACGGACGGATCGGTCGTCACCGGCCGTTGGTCTTCGTTGGCGGCGAGATAGATCCGCGCGATCTCGTCGATGCCGAACTGTTCCGGGCCGCCGATCTCGACAATATCGCCGACGGGAGCTCCCGCTGCCAGTTCCATCAGAAACGTGGCGACGTCACCGGCCGCGACCGGCCTCATCGCCGCCGGCGGCAACCGAAGGACGTCGCCATCGGCACCGATATCGATCAACCCGTTGATGAATTCGTAAAACTGCGTCGAGCGGAGGATCGTATAGGGTCGGCCGGAAGCACGGATGAGATTTTCCTGCACCATTTTGGCGCGGAAATAATCGCTTTCGACGAGGTAGGGCGTGCCGACGACGGAAAGCGCGAGATAATGCCTGACGTTGGCTCCGGCCGCAGCGGCTAGCAGGTTCTTCGTCGATGTCCTGAAGAAATCAAACGCCGAACTGTCGCCGAATGATGCGGCATTGGTGACATCGATGACGATTTCGTTCCCCGCCATCGCCGCTTCGAAGCCCCTGCCCGTCACCGTATCGACGCCAAGCGATAAGGATGCGGCCGTGACATCGTGGCCTGCCCGGCGCAACTTCGCCGTGAGTTGCGTTCCGACAACGCCGCTTGCCCCCGCTACCATGATCTTCATATCGGCACCTCTCTATCTCAGCCCAATGGCCGCGCTTGGGCCGACAATGACCGGAAGGTGAGAGACCTTCCATCGTGCCTGAGGTCCGGCGTCCTAGCCCTTGGGCATAGGGGAGCCAGCCTCCGGTATAGGGTGCGCCATCGGATAAAGCGGACTCCCGCATCCCTCTTCGCTCCAATATCCGGCTACATCCCCGCGCAATGCATGGGTTTCCATGAGTTGCGGTTGTGGTGTTACAGGATTAGCGTTCGATTATGAGCTCGCCGGCCCCAAAATCAAAAACAACCACCGCAAATGCTGACGACCCCGCGGTTATTTCCGTCCGGCAGGAGCAGCTGATGATGAGCGTCTGGTCGCACCGTCCGAAGCTTTTGCATCTGGGCCTCTTTGTTGCGGCTTATGTGCTTGCCTGCGGCTTTGCTCAATCTCTGGCGATCGTGCCCGGAACCGGCATTTCCATCTGGCCGGCGAGCGGGCTTTTCATCGCGACGCTTATTCTCAGCTCCGGCTACAGCTGGCCGTGGTGGGTGCTGGGCGGCTGCCTGGCGGAGATGTTCAGCAATGACTTGTGGTTTCACAGCCCACCAGTCGCCGCCTTTCTGATTTATGTCGGCAACGCCCTGGAAGCGCTGGTAGGAGCCTGGCTCGTGAACCGCGTCCTGACACGGCCGGTGCGGCTGGAAAGCCTGCAGGAAGTCCTTGCTTTCGTCGCGCTGGGCGCCGGGGTTGCGCCGATCGTCAGCGCGACTGTGGGAAGTGCGACGCTTGCCTGGTTCAGCATCCTGTCGCAATCCTTCTTGACGGCATGGCCTCTGTGGTGGATCGGCGATGCCACTGGCGTCCTCATCGTGGCGCCGCTGGCGCTGGTCGTGCTCCACAACTGGCGGGGCAGACCGCAACTTTCGACCACACAGTGGATGGAAGCCTGCGTTCTCGGCCTGATATTTCTAGCCATTGCCGCTCTTTCGCTGAGTGGCTACCTGCCTTTCGCCTATATCATCATGCCGCCGCTTCTGTGGGCCGCGGTCCGCTTCGAGTTCAAGGGCGCGGCGGTGTCACTCGTGCTGCTGGCGCTGATAACGGCAATCTTCACGATAACGGGCGCCAGCCAATTCGCAGGCGATCCGGAGGCCCAGAAACACAAGCAGATCATGCTGCAGCTTTTTCTGGCCATCTCGGCGCTTTCGGCGCTCATTGTCGCCGCCATATCCCGCCAGCATCAACTGGCAGTGCTTTCGCTGCGCCAAAGCGTGGAGGCATTGCGCGAGCGGGAACGCGAGCTCTCACAACTCGTCGACATGGTCCCGGCCCAGATCAGACGGCTGACACCGACAGGCGAGCCTGTCTTCTTCAACAAGCGCCTGATCGACTTCTTCGGCCTCGACGTCGGCGACATGGATCAGCCGGGCGTGAGCCGTCTGTCGGCCGTCATTCATACCCTGGTTCATCCCGATGATGCACCGAGGCTGCTTCAGACGGTTCACCGCTCTCTCGTCAGCGGCGATCCCTTCTCGATCAAATACCGCATGCGCCGCTTCGACGGAGCCTATCGCTGGGTCGACGGCCGCGCCGAGCCGCTGCGGGACCAGAACGGCACGATCACGCAATGGTACGTCATCTCAGTCGATATCGACGATGAGATGCGCGCGCAGGAGGCGTTGCGCGAGCGCGAGCGCGAGCTCTCGCAACTGGTGGACATGGTTCCGAGCCTGCTCTGGCGGCTCGATCCGGACGGCACGCCGACCTTCTTCAACCAGCGCCTGATCGATTTCCTCGGTCTCGATATCATCGATATGGAAACGCCGGGCGTGAGCCGGCTTGCGGCCCTGATCGAGGCCGCCGTCCATCCTGACGATGCCGCCGGCCTTACCGAAGCACTCCACCATTCCCTCGCCACCGGCGAACGCTTCTCCAAGCAATATCGCCTGCGGCGCGCCGATGGCGTCTATCGCTGGGTCAGAGGCAGCGCCGAGCCGCTGAGGGACGAGAACGGGCGGATCATTCAATGGTACGGCCTGACGCATGACATCGACGATCAATTGCGCATCGAGGAGGAGCTGCGCGAGAGGGAACGATCGCTCTGGCAGATCGTCGAAACCCTGCCGGCAATGATCGATTGCGCGGCTCCGGATGGGGAACCGGTATACCGTAATCCTCAGCTCCGCGATTTCCTTGGATATAAGCTCGAGGAGCTTGATGGAACGGGAAAAACCCGGCTGGACGGCACCCTCGATGCCGGCGTTCATCCCGACGACGTGGCGAGCGTCAAACTGGATTATGCCCATTCATTGCGCACCGGCGAGCCCTATGCGCGCCGGCATCGTCTGCGGCGGTTCGATGGCGAATATCGCTGGGTCGAGACACGCGCTGCGCCGATGCGCAATGCCGAGGGCGTCATCGTCCAGTGGAATGTCATCTGCCTCGATATCGACGGCGAAGTTCGGGCGGAGGAAGATCTGCGTCAGGCGCGAGAGGGCCTTGCGCGGGCGAGCCAGGTGGCGAGCCTTGCCGAGCTTTCGGCCTCGATCGCCCACGAGGTGAACCAGCCGCTCGCCGCCGTCGTCGCAAACTCGCATGCCTGCCAGCGCTGGCTGATGGCCGATCCTCCGAATATGGAGCGAGCGCAGAGGACGGTCGAGCGCATCATCCGCGACGCCAACTCGGCGGCGGAGGTCGTCAGCCGTATCCGCGCCCTGTTCAAACAATCCGCAGACAGGAGGGTTCATACGGCGCTTTCAGGAGTCATCAACGAGGCGCGCAACCTGATGGCGGACGAAGCGGTGCGCCGGCGCGCCCGGATCGAGGTCGCGGTCGATGGCAACCTTCCGCTCATCGCCGTCGATCGCATCCAGATCCAGCAGGTTCTGATCAATCTCATCCGCAACGGCATCGAGGCGATGGACTCCATTGCCGGCGACAAGGTGATCGAGATGCGCGTGCACCATGTGGGCAATGCCATCCAGACCGAAATCAGCGATCGCGGCCGGGGGATCGAGTTTCCGGAGAAGATGTTCGAGCCGTTCTTCACGACCAAGGAACACGGCATGGGCATGGGTCTGGCGATCTGCCGCTCGATCGTCGAGCTGCATGGCGGACGATTGTGGGCAGAGAAGAACAATCCGCACGGAGCAACGTTGATCTTCACCTTGCCGATAGAAACGAAGGCGGCATCATGACGGCCGATGACCATATCGTCTTCATCGTCGATGACGATGAACGCATCCGCGAAGCCCTCGGCGAACTGCTGGATTCGCACGGCATGCGCGCCGTTGCCTTTGAATCGGCCGGCGACTATGTGAGAGCCGACAAGCCCGATGTGCCCGCCTGCCTCATCCTCGATATCGAGCTGCCCGACATCAACGGCCTCGATCTGCAGAGGCAGATCGCCGACAGGGACCATCCGCCGATCGTCTTCATCACCGGGCATGGCGACATTCCCTCCTCCGTGCGCGCGATCAAGCATGGTGCAGTGGATTTTCTGACCAAACCGTTCAGTGACGCTGACCTCTTGAAGGCAATCCATGCGGCACTCGCCGAGGATCGGGAAAAGCGATCGGGACGCGCCGAGCTCGACATGCTGAAACGACACTATCTCGACCTGACGCCGCGCGAGCGGGAGGTGCTGCCGCTCGTGGTCAGCGGTCTTCTCAACAAGCAGGCGGCAGCCGAACTCGGGATCAGCGAAGTCACCCTGCAGATCCATCGAAGAAATGTGATGCAGAAGATGGCGGCGGCCTCGCTCGCCGATCTCGTGCGGATCGCGGAGAAACTGGAAATACCGATTACCCACTCGCGCCGGGTGGGGGGGAATTGAACATGAACGAGACAAGACATGTCGTCGCAATTGTTGATGACGATCCAAGACTGCTGGAATCGATGGGCGACCTTCTGGAATCGGCCGGTTACGTGGCCCGCGGTTTCCCGTCGGCGGGCTCGCTGCTCGTCAGCGGGCTGTCGGACCTCGACCTGCTCATCACCGATATTGGAATGCCTGGCATCGACGGCTTCGAGCTTCGTGACCTGGTGAGAAAATCGCGTCCCGACTTGCCGGTGTTCCTGATCACGGGCCGCCACGAGATCGCCGATCAAGGCCGCGCTCAGGGAGGCGGCGGATTCTTCCGCAAGCCCTTCGATGCGCAGGCCCTGCTGACGGCTATCGCCAATGCTTTACGTCAATCGAGAGATGGAGGGTGACATGAGAGTTGACCAGCCGTTGCTGCGGAGATCGGCGCCGTTATCATTGCAGTGCAGATATCAAGAGGACCAGCCGCTCGTCATTATCGTCGATGACGACGCATCGGTGCGCGAGGCCCTGTCCGAGCTGATCCTGTCGGCGGGTTTTCAGCCGGTCAGTTTTGCCTCGACCCGAGAATTGCTTGACGCCGACATATTGGAAAACCCCGGCTGCCTGATCCTCGATGTGCGCATGCCGGGGGCAAGCGGCCTTCACCTGCAGAGCCAACTGGCCGAGAACGGCATTTCCAAGCCGATCATTTTTCTGACCGGCCACGGCGACATTCCGATGACCGTCCAGGCAATGAAGGCGGGTGCCGTGGATTTTCTCACCAAGCCGGTGCGGGATCAAACGCTGCTCGACGCGGTCACTGCGGCCATTGCGATGGATGCCGAACGACGGGCCGAAGCCGCAATCGCCAAGCGCAATGTCAAACGCCTGGAGACGTTGACACAGCGCGAGCGCGAAGTTCTGCACGAAGTGGCGCGCGGACGCCTCAACAAGCAGATCGCCTTCGATCTCGGCATCAGCGAAGTGACGGTCAAGCTGCATCGAAGCAATGTGATGCACAAGATGGAGGCTGCCTCGATCGGTGAACTGATCCGGGCCTGGGAAACGCTGCCGGCGCAAATGCGGCAGGCCGGCTCACGTTAGCTCTGCCTGGCGCTGTCCAATGAAGCCGAATACCGGCCTCACACACGATCCGCCTGTCCATTTCATGCGCGTCGTATCCGATTCGCGTTGAAAAAGACGCCGCGGAGCCGGCAATGGGTTTCGGCTTCGCACCCATGCGTTATCTCTAAATTAAAGCTCAAGGATATGACCTCATGTCCGGCTTGATTCCATAAGGAGATCGCGCCTGAACAATCGATCGTCAGCCACGCCTTCCCCAAAAACCAACGCCTTCGACATCGAAGCAACCTTCTTGTCGGCCATGGGGAACGCCAAACGACTCCACATTCTGCATCTGTTGACCGAGGGAGAAGTGTCGGTGACAGATCTGGCGGATGAAGTGGGATTGAGCCAATCTTCGACTTCCCAGCATTTGGCAATTCTTCGAGAACACGGACTCGTGCAGACGCGAAGGGCTGCCCAGACGATCTATTATTCCCTTCAATCCGACACCGCGAGGACAATGCTCGATACGCTCGCCGATATCTTCGGATCGCGCCGTCACTCCGCGGGAGAACGCGTCCGAGCCGGGCAGCTGACGAAATGACCATGTTGCTCTTGCCGCTCAATCCCTGATGAACGTTTGATGTACGCCTCCTAGACCAGGGTGTGGTTACGCCTCCATTACGAATGGAGATAATGAACCACATCAGCAACGGAAGGGTCAGGAGAAGGCGATCATGGACGTCTATGAGGCAGTCACAAGCCGACGGTCGGTGCGTGGATTCAAAGACAAGCCTGTGGCGAGGGACACACTCGAGCGCGTGCTGTCCGCCGCCGCTTGGTCGCCGTCAGGATCGAACATCCAGCCGTGGAACACTTACGTGATGACCGGCGCGTCGCTGGCCGAACTCAAGACATCAGCCATCGAGCGCGTGGCCCACGGCGACCCCTGGGACAAGCGGCAGTACGAGATGTACCCGGCCGCGCTCAAGTCCCCGTACGGAGAGCGCCGATCCGCCTTCGGCAGGGAGCGCTACAGCGCTCTCGGCATTACCCGCGAGGACTGGGAGGCGCGCCAGCGGGCAGCAATCGCCAACTGGAACTGCTTCGGCGCGCCGGCCGCCCTGTTCTGCTACATCGACCGTGACCTGGGCCCACCCCAATGGGCCGATGTCGGCATGTATCTGCAGACCGTCATGCTGCTGCTGCGCGCCGAAGGACTGCACAGTTGCCCGCAAATGGCATGGTCACAGGTTCGCGAGACGGTTGCGGAAGCCCTGTCACCGCCGGACGGGCTCATCCTCTTCTGCGGCATGTCGATCGGGTACGAGGATCCCGCAGTCACTTTTGCCCGGACGGGCCGCGCGCCCCTCGCCGAGACGGTCACTTTCGTCGACGAGTAATATCTGCGCTCAAGGAACAAGAGACCCCTTCCATGCTTCCTGCGTATGATAGGTCCTGATCATCCGCGATATTGGAGAACGCCATGACCACGCATAAAGTCGGTTATCTCATCGGCAGCCTCGCCAAGGGCTCGATCAATCGCAAGCTCGCCAAGGCGCTGGTGCGGCTCGCCCCGCCGGAACTTGAAATGTCGGAGATATCCTTCAAGGATCTGCCGCTCTACAGTTACGACTATGACGCCGACTACCCTCCGGCCGGCAAGGCATTCAAGGCGGCAATCGCGGCGGTCGACGCCGTGTTGTTCGTCACGCCCGAATATAATCGATCCATACCCGGCGGGTTGAAAAACGCCATCGACTGGGCAAGCCGCCCCTACGGCACCAACTCGTTCACACGCAAGCCGTCAGCGGTCATCGGCACCTCGCCGGGCGCGATCGGCACCGCAATCGCCCAGCAGAATTTGCGCAGCGTGCTCAGTTTCTGCAACTCGCCCCAGATGAACGCCCCGGAAGCCTACATCCAGTTCACACCGGGGCTGATCACCGATGACGGCGAGGTCACGAACGAGGCCACTGCCGACTTCCTGCGCAAGTTCATGCAGGACTTCCACGTCTTCATCGCAAGGGTTCGCTCGGTGCTGCCGAAAGATGCTTAATGCATGGTGCCCGGAAGTGTACAGGGGGTTCCGGGACAACGACATGCATAAAAACAAAGGGTTAAAGCGCGTCGCATCAAATTTGATGCGACGCGCTATAGAGCATAAAAGAAACTGGCCGCTCCATGCCGCAGCGGCCAGTTTTCGGTTTTCAAGCTTTTTTAAGCGAAGGCGTAGGAGCCGTCCGGCCGCTTCGGCACCCGCCGCTGCCAGTGGATGTAGCCTTCCTCTTCCATCGCTTTCTCGTCCATTTCCACGCCCCAGCCGGGCCGGTCGGGACGCAGTTCGAGATAGCCGTCCTTCGGCAGATAAGGATCGACGACGTAGCGGGTCTCTCCCTGGCGCTTCTCGACATCGAGGCCGCCATAGACATAGGCCTGGCCCTTCGGCAGCCGGTATTCGAGGATGCGGAAATTCTGCGCCGCGGCCGAAAAATGCACATTGACCGCCGTCGCCAGCGGCCCCATCGGATTGTGGGGCGCGACACCGACGAAATAGGCTTCGGCAAGTGTGGCGATGCGGCGCATCTCGCTGATGCCGCCGACGACGCAGATATCCGGCTGGATGAGATCGGCGCCCTTGACCTGCAGCAGACGCAGGAATTCGTTCCTGTTGTAGAGCGACTCGCCGGTCGCAAGCGTGCAGTTGAGGCCCTGTTTCAGGTCGCCCCAGGCCTCGATATTCTCGGGACGCAGCGGCTCCTCGAAAAACAGCGGATCGTAAGGCGCCAGCGCATTGCCGAGCTGCCTTGCGGCGATCGGCTCGAAGATCTTCGCATGCGCGTCGAAGGCGATCTCGTATTCGTCGTTGACCGTTTCCCGCAGCGAGCGGAAATAATCCGCCGAGGCCTTCACGACATTGCCCCAGCGATTGGAGTGCATGTCGATCCGCCAGGGGCTGAGCTTGAAGGCGGTGAAACCCCATTCCTCCTTCAGGCGGTCGAATTCCTCACGGGCGGCCGGCGCATCGGGCGCGGTGTAGACCCCGGCATAGACCTTGATCCGGTCGCGCACCTCGCCGCCGAGCAGCTTGTAAACCGGCACGTTCGCGGCCTTGGCCGCCAGATCCCACAGGCAGTGATCGAGGGCGGAGATTGCCGCTAGGCCGAGCGCGCCCGGCGGGAAGCGGCTTTGCTGAATCAGCAGATTGACCAGATATTCGACGCGTGTCGGGTCCTGGCCGGAGAGAAAGCCGTAGAGATAATCGAGCAGCGGCGGCAGCGCCTTGTCGGGGCCGTGATTGTAGCATTCGCCCCAGCCTGTCAGCCCGTCATCGGTATCGAGCGCGACGATCACGCGCGGACGGTCCTTGTCGCGGGTCATGAACACCCGCATGCGGTCGATCTTCATCATTCTGTCCTTCTAGCGATTGAAATAGCTGCGGCGCGCCACGCGCGTCTGCACGTAGACATGCTCGTTGTCGGTTCCGGGATTGTAGGCGCCGGCGGCTTGCGGCACCGAGACATTGCCGGCGCTGGGGAAGCGGGCGACGAATTCCTCGTCGATATCGCAGCCCAGCCCCGGACCATCGGGAACCGCGATCAGTCCGTCGACCTGCTCGGGATGCGGCACGATGGTCTGACGGCGACCGTCCCAGTCATCGTCGAGCCGCTCGAGGATCAGCGCGTTCGGGATCGCCGCAAGCAGGTGCAAGGCGGCATATTCGGCCACCGGTCCGAGCGAGCCCGAATGCGGCGCCATCTGGATATGGTGGGCCTCGGCCATGGCCGCGATCTTCTTCATCTGCGTGATGCCGCCGGCCCGGCCGGTATCCGGCTGGATCACGTCGACCAGCTCTCTTTCGATCAGCTCACGCTCGCCGAAAATGGTCGCCGAGCGTTCGCCGGCCGCAAGCGGCACATAAGCGGCGTCGCGGATGCGCCGGTAGCCGTCGAAATTCTCCGGCGCGATCGGATCTTCCACCCACATCAGTTCATAGGGTTCGAGCGCCCGCACCAGCCGGCAGGCATCGGCGGGCGTCAGCCAAGGCGGTCCATGCAGATCGATGGCAATGTCCATATCGTTGCCGACGGCATCGCGCAGCGCCGCGACCTTGCGTACGGGATCGGCGACGCCGCCGCACTTGATCGCCTTGATGCCGCGCTCCTTGAGTGCAAGCGCGCGCTCGGGCGTATTGGCATGGGAATAGATCGGGATCCGATCCCGCACCTTGCCGCCGAGCAACATCCAGACCGGCACACCGAGCGCCTTGCCCTTGATGTCCCAGAGCGCCATGTCGATGCCGGTCATCGCACCGCCGCCGACCGTTCCGAGCATGCCATGGCCCATCATCGCGGTATGCATCTTCTGCCACAGCCGTTCGATATGCGCCGGATCCTCGCCGATGAGCAGCGATGCAAGGTCATGGACCGCCGTTTCGACGACGCGCGGCCAGCCCGAGCATTCGCCGATGCCGGTGATGCCCTCATCGGTATCGATTTTCAGAAAGAGCCAGTTTCTGGTGCCGCCGAATTGCTTGGGGGTGCGATCGCCGGAAGGCTGGTCGGACGCCCAGTTGGCGGGATCGGGCTGGCCGACATGCATGAGAAACGTGCGGATTCCGGTGATTTTCATCTCTGAGAACTTCCATTCTTCAGACTGTCGGGCTTCAGATTATCCGGCGCGACATAGCGGAAACGCCCGGAACGATCGCGGTCACGCGGATCGGGGCGCGGGATCGCCGATATCAGCGCCTGGGTGTAGGCGTGCTCGGGTGTGCGGCAGACCTTCTCCGCATCGCCGATTTCGACGAGCTGGCCTTTGTACATGACGCCGACCCGGTCGCACATGTAGCGGATGACGCCGATGTCATGGCTGATGAAGATATAGGCCAGGCCGAGTTCGTCCTGCAGGCGCATCAGCAGATCGAGAACCTGCGAGCGCACGGAGACATCGAGCGCCGAGGTCGCCTCATCGGCAACGATGACACGCGGATTGAGCGTGATGGCGCGGGCAATGCCGATGCGCTGGCGCTGGCCGCCGGAGAATGCATGCGGATAGCGTTCGCGCGCCCTCGGATCGAGGCCGACTTGCTCCATGAGATGGCAGACGCGCTCGTCCAGCGCCCGCCCCTTTGCAACGCCGTTGACCAGCAACGGCTCGCCGATGATCTGGGAAACGGTCATGCGCGGGTTGAGGGAGCCGAACGGATCCTGAAACACCATGCGCAATTCGCGCCGTGCGGCGGCGAGCGTCTGGCCCTTTGCCGTTGCCAGATCGATGACCTCGCCGCCGGCGCGGCGGTAGAGGATCTCGCCGGCAGTCGGATCGAGCAGCCGCATGATCGAACGGCCCATCGTCGTCTTGCCGGACCCGCTTTCGCCGACAATGCCGAGCGTCTCGCCCGGCAGCAGCGAAATGGAAACATCGTCCAGCGCTTTCAATTCGCCGAAATTCATCGACAGATTGCGCAGTTCGAGGATCGGCGCCGCGGTCCTGTCGAGCGGTGCGCGCGCCAGCCGGATTTCCGCCTTCTGCTCCAGCTTCAGCACCGAACCGATCAGCATGCGGGTATAGTCGTCTTTCGGCGTATGAAAGATCTGCTCGACCGGTCCATATTCCTTCGCCACGCCGTTGTGCATCACGAGCACGTCGTCGGCGATCTGCGCCACGACGCCCATGTCATGCGTGATGAAGAGAACGGCCATGCCGTTCGCCTTCTGCAGCCGGGCGATCAGGTCGAGAATTTCGGCCTGCGTCGTCACGTCGAGGGCCGTGGTCGGTTCGTCGGCGATCAGCAGCTGCGGTTTGCAGGCAAGCGCCATGGCAATCATCGCACGCTGGCGCATGCCGCCGGAATATTGGAAGGCATAGCGATCCAGCGCTTTTTCCGGGAAGGGAATCTCGACCTGCTTCAGCAGCGATATGGCCTCCGCCCGCGCCTCCGCCTTGCTCATCCTTGTGTGCAGACGAAGCGCCTCGACGATCTGGTTGCCGACCGTGTGGATCGGCGACAATGACGACATCGGCTCCTGGAAGATCATGGCGATGTCGCGGCCGCGGATCGCCCGGATCTGGCGTCCGCGCGGATTGAGGCTGGTCAGATCGGTCGAGCCGCCGTGCGGATCGTTCAGGACGATCGATCCGGCAGCAATGCGACCGGGCGCATCGACGATCTGCAGGATCGAACGGGCCGTCACCGACTTGCCGGATCCGCTTTCGCCGACGACACAGAGCGTCTTGCCCGGTTCGATCGCGAAAGACAGATCGTTGACGGCGCGAAAGACGCCGGTGCGCAACGGGAACTCGACCGTCAGGTTTTTCACCTGGAGCAGCGGCTTGCCGGCAAGGGATACGATATCGGTCATGCCGGCCTCATTTGTTGTAGGGATCGGCCGCATCGCGCAGGCCATCGCCGAGAAGGTTGAGCGCCATTACGGCGACCACGACGGCGCAGCCCGGCATGAACAGCCAGGGTGCGGTGGCGATCGAGCGAATGTTCTGGGCCTCGCGCAGCAGCACGCCCCAGGAGATGGTCGGCGGCTGCAGCCCGAGCCCCAGGAAGGAGAGAGAGGTTTCGGCAAGGATCATCGCCGGCACCGCAAGGGTGATCGATGCGATGATGTGGCTCGCAAAACTCGGCAGCATGTGGCGAAAGATGATGCGTCTTTCGCGCACGCCGTCCAGCCTGGCGGCGGCGACGAACTCCTCGGTGCGCAGGGACAGGAAGCGGCCGCGAACCACGCGGGCGAGCTGCGCCCAGCCGGTCAGCGACAGGATGATCGTGATCATCATATATTGCAGCGTCGCCGGCCAGTCCTGCGGCAGGGCCGCAGCCATGGCGAGCCAGATCGGGATCGTCGGCAGCGACAGCACGAAATCGATCACGCGCTGCATGAAGAAATCGATGCGGCCGCCGTAATATCCCGAGATGCCGCCGATCACGATGCCGAGCATCAACGACAGGAAGACGCCGACAAGACCGATCGACAGCGAAACCTGCGAACCTTGCACCGTTCGGCTGAAGACATCGCGCCCAAGCCGGTCGGCACCGAAGAGAAGCAGCGGCGTGGTCTTGTCGGGCGAAGCGATCAGATGGATGTTGGTATTGAACAGGCCAAATACCGAATATTCGTAGCCGCGCCCGAAAAATTGGACGTCGACACGCTTCGTCGTGTCTTCCTTGAAGATCGCCGCCAGGGTTTCCGGATCGCGGGTCAGCTTCATCGGATAATAGTGCGGGCCGAAGGAGAACCCGTTCTCGGTATCGATCAGATGCAATTTCTGCGGCGGGTGAAAGGTCGCCCGGGCATTCTGCAGGTACGGATCGTTGATGGCAAAGAAACCCGGAACCAGGGCAACGATATACATCAGCACGGTGACGACGAGCGCCACCATGGCCAGCCGATGCCGGCGGAAAGCCCACCAGATGAGCTGCCACTGCGATGCGACGGCGGCGCGGTCCGGCTGAATGTTTGTCACGGTGATGTCGGCCATATCAGGCTCCTATTCCAACCGGATGCGGGGATCGACCAGCGCAAGCAGGATGTCGCTGATCAGGGAGCCTATCAGCGTCAGGGCGCAGATCAGCAGAACGAAGGCGCCGGCCAGATACATGTCCTGAGCCATCAGCGCCTGCAGCAGCAGTGGTGCTGCCGTCGGCAGGTTGAGAACGATGGCGACAACGACCGAGCCGGAAATGAGATTGGGCAGCAGCCAGGCGATCGTCGAGATGAACGGATTGAGCGCGATCATCAAAGGATACTTCATCAGCAGACGGAACTCCGAGAGCCCCTTTGCCCGTGCCGTCGTCACGTAGGGCTTCGGCAGTTCGTCGAGCATGTTGGCGCGCATGACGCGGATGAGGCTCGCCGTCGAGGAGACGGCAAGGATGATGACGGGAAGCCAGAGATGCGAGAAGAGATCGACCATCTTGGCGAAACTCCAGGGCGCGTTCTCGTATTGCGGCGAAAACAACCCGCCGACATCCTGGCCGAATTCGACCGCCGCGACATACATCAGCACCAGCGCCAGCAGGAAGGATGGAATGGCGAGGCCGAAGAAGGTGAAGGCGGTGAAGAAGTAGTCGCCGATCGAATATTTGCGCACGGCGGAAAAGACGCCGATCGGCAACGCGATCGCCCAGGTGGCGATCAATGTCGACAGCGCCAGGACGAGGGTCAGCGCCATGCGCTCCCAGATCAGGTCGGAGACCGGCTGCTGCCACTCGAAGGAAATGCCGAAATCGCCGCGTGAGAGAATGCCCCACATCCATTTGAAATATTGGACGAGCATCGGATCGTCGAGGCCGAAGCGCTCGCGCAATTGCGCCGCCGTGTTCTGGTCGACAATCTCATTGGAGGCTGCCAGCGTCGCGATATAGGTGGTGACATAATCGCCCGGCGGCAGCTGGATCAGCACGAAAGCAAGGAAGCTGACGGCGAAGAGCGATGGGATCATCCATAGCAAGCGTTTGGCGATGAAGACCAGCATAAGGCGCCTCTTGCATTAACGTTGCCAGCCGGGCCTCGCCGGCCATCACGGCCGGCAAGGGGGAAGGCGAACCGAAAAAAGCGCCGTACCGTCGGTACGGCGCTCGATCAAAATCAGCTCGTGAAGGTGAACTGCTGCGGCATCGCCGGCCCCGGATTGGGCCAGGACCAGCTGTCCGGCTCCTTCTCGGGAACATTGCGCAGATTGTTGCGGATGATGCCGAAGCCGCCGACTGCAAGGCAAAGGCCCACAGTCTCGAATTCCTCCGCCGCGATGTCGAAGATCTGCTTCATGATCGCGCCGCGCTTGTCGAGATCGGCCGTCGAACGCGCCTCGTCGAAAAGCTTCATGCGCTTCTTCTGGCTTTCCGGCGGCTCCTCGCCGCGCGCGCCGTTGGACGTGTACCAGAGCGTCCAAGGAATGGCATAACGCGAGCCCTGCGGATGGAAGGCGAAAAAGTCGCGCGGGTCGAGCATCGGATCGAGACCGCCCGGCCCCGGCCATACCTGAGCGTCATGGGCATTGTCGTCGCCGCGGGTATAATAGAGCGCCCGCTCGATGGTGTTGACCTTCATGTCGACGCCGATCTGCGCCCAATGCCCCTTGACCAGTTCGAGCGCGTCGACGAGGTCGGGATTGAGGGTCGGAATGACGTCGATCGAGAAGAACACTTTCTGGCCGTCCGGCCGAAGGCGGAAGCCGTCGCCGCCCTTTTTGTAGCCGGCTTGGTCGAGCATCGCACCTGCCTTGTCGGCGTCATATTCGGTGAACTGGCGCGCGTACTTCTCGTTGTACCAGGGATGGGTCGGACGCGGCCCGGCCTGGTAGGGCTCGCTCTGTCCGAAATAGACGATGTCGATGATCTCGGGACGATTGATGCCGATCGAAAGCGCCTGCCGGAACGACTTGTCCGCAAACATCTTGCGCATGGCAGGATCTTTGTGGGTCATGTTGAAATAGATCTGGCACTGTTGCGCGGCTGACGGCACGAGCGTCAGCAGGCGATAATCGCCCTTCTGCATGTTCTGCGACAGGGTCGGCTTGTTGGCCAGCACGCTGATGTGGCGCTCCTGGATGTCGATCTTGCCGGAGATGACGTTCAGCATCAGCGATTCGACGTCCTGCGAGATGCTGAAGTTGACCTCGTCGATATAGGGAAGCTGGTTGCTTGATGTATCGACCTGCCAGAAATAGGGGTTGCGGGCCATGACGACGCGGGTCGCGCCGCCAACATAGGGCTCCTTGACGACCCAGGGATCGAGCGTCGGTTTGTCGACGTTGCCCCAGCGCGTCGGAATTTCGATGTCGCCGCAGCGGCTGCGAAACAGTTCCGTCCAGCTGGTGACACCCGCCTTCTTCACATCGGCCTCGATGTTGGGATTATATTTCGGCAGGAACTGGCTGCAGTAATGCTTCGGAAAGAGCGTCGGGTGCTGGCCGAGCGGCGTGGCGAGATTTTCCAGATAAAGCGCGTTGGCCGCCGCAAAGGTGAACTTCACCGTGTAATCGTCGATCTTCTCGACGGTGACCGGCTTGCCGGCGACGGCAAGCTGCGCCGGCGTAGCGCTATAGAGCTCGGTATTCTTGACGCAGTCTTCGATCGCGAAAACGATATCGTCGGCGGTGAAGGGATGACCGTCGGACCAGCGCACACCTTCGATGAGATGGAAGGTGAATTGCGTCGCGTCGTCGCTGACCTCCCAGCGTTCTGCCAGGTTCGGCTGGACGGCGGTGAATTCCAGGTTCCAGCGCACGAGGCTCTGGTTGCCGACCATGCGCAGGATGCCGTTATGGTCCGATGAACCGCGCAGGCCGCGCCGCAGCGAACCGCCATAGGTGCCGACCTTTTCGAACGGCGTCACCACCATCGGCTTTTTCGGCAGGCGCTCGGCTAGCGGCGGCAGTTTTCCGTCCTTGACGAGCTGCGCCAATGCCGGCGCTTCACCTCCCGGAGCAGCGAAAGCGCGACCGGTGACAGACAGCGCTGCGACGCCGGCCATACCGCCAAGCACGGCGCGGCGGGTGACACCGCGCGACAGAATTTCATTGGGCATCGAGTTCCTCCCTGTTTTAGACCGGCGCAGCTCTTGTACCGGCTTGTGCGGCGGTCTCCCAACCTGCCGCCTCACGCCCTCCTCGGCGCTACGGACGAAACCATAGCCACGTTCCCAGATGATTACAAGAGTTGACAGATAATTACAGATTCGATAGCGATGCAGTATCAAACGCCACGCTCCGGCGCCTTCCGAGGCGGATTATGGAATGAAAAGGCCGCCGATCTGTCATATGCTGTACGCCTGCCACCTTGCGGCCGGGAACAGCGTGGCGCCATTTCGGCGCATGGGCGAGAGACATATTCGGAGCCAGCCTGCCGGCTCGAAAGAGCAACAACTGACTGCCGCTTAGCGGAGGAGAAAAGGACGATAATGACCGTCGCTGTCGATGCCGTTTCCAGCAGAGGCGCAACGCGCTTCAGCGACATCATCTACGAGAAGATCGTAGGGATGATCGCGGACGGCACATTTCCCATAAACGAGCGGCTGCCTTCGGAGACGAAGCTCGCCGGCGATTTCGGCGCGTCGAGACCCGTCGTGCGCGAAGCGCTGGAGCGGCTCAGAACCGACGGTCTCGTCGTCTCGCGCAAGGGTTCGGGCTCTTACGTTCGGCAGCGGCCGGATTCATCGATGCTGACAATGGTTCCGGTCGGTTCGCTCGCCGACGTCCAGCGGTTCTTCGAATTCCGCGCCGGCCTCGAAGCCGAGGCGGCCGAGCTTGCGGCACGCAACTGGCAGCCGGCCGACAAGGAGCGGATAACGGCCGCACTTCTCTCGCTCGAGCAATGCCTGCGCAACGGCGAGCTCGGCGCCGAGGAGGACCAGGCCCTCCACGACGCAATTGCGGCGGCGACAGGCAACCAGTTTCACATCACCGTTCGCGAATGGTTCAAGCCGCATTTCGCCATAGGCCATTCCGTGACGCGAAGCCTGAGCCTGAAACGGACGCCGGAGCAGATCCGCAGCGTCCAGGACGAGCATGCCGTGATCGTGGAGGCGATCTTCGCGCGGCGGGAGGCCGAAGCGCATGACGCGATGAAGAAACACATACTGAATGCGCGCGCCCGCATGTTTCAGGGGGTTTGAGCGACAATGGGAGGAACGATGAGACGGATCGCCATGACGGGTGCTGCCGGACGCGTCGGGACGCTGCTGCGCCCGTTTCTTCGGCAGCATGTCGAGCATCTTCGCTTGATCGACATTCATGAACCTGCGGATTTGGCCGAGAACGAAAGCTTTGTCGGCGCCGATCTGTCAAAGCTCGATGAGGCGACGGCGGCTCTGGCTGGCATCGAGGGCATCGTTCATCTCGCCGGTCTTGCAGGCGGTGTCGACATGAACGCGATCTTGCAGGCGAATGTCCTCGGCACCTACAATCTTTACGAGGCCGCCCGGATCAACAAGGTCGAGCGGGTGGTCTACGCCTCCAGCAACCATGCGACCGGTTTTTATCCGCGCGGCCAGATCATCTCGCCACTCGATCCCATGCGGCCGGACAGCCCCTACGGGCTTTCCAAATGCTGGGGCGAGCTGGTGGCGGGGCTCTATTATGACACTTCGGGCATCCGTTCTCTATCTATCCGCATCGGCAATGCCGGCACCTATCCGAACAGCGAGCGATCGATCGCGATCTGGATCAGCGCGCGGGATCTGGCGCAACTTGTGTGGATCGGGTTCAGCCATCCTGCGATCGCCGCAACGGTCGTCTACGGCGTCTCCGATACGGACGAGAAATGGTGGGAGAACGGTCTGGCGGCGAGACTCGGCTATCAGCCGCAGGACCGGCCACGCGATCACGCCCATATCGAGGATGGCGCGGAGGGAGCCGTCGCCCGCGCATTCCAGGGCGGCGGTTTTTGCGAATTCAATCACGACGGCACCATTCGCATGCGCGATGGCGAGGGTCTCGCCAAAAACCCGGAGACGGTCTCGTGACGGCGCCGCGCATCATTGAACCGAAGATCCGTTCGGTGCTGCAGCAGCCGCTGACGGTCGGTGAATCGCCCGTATGGGACGAAGAGACCGGTGCTCTCTGGCTTGTCGACATCCTGGCGCCGGCAGTCCTGCGGCTTTCCCCGGAAGGCACGGTCGACCGCTTCGCAATGCCGGCTGCGGTCGGCTGCCTCGGGCTTTGCCGTGACAACAGGATCGTCGTCGGTCTTCAGACCGGCGTCCATCTTTTCGATCCCGTCTCCGGCGATATCGAGTTTCTTTGCGATCCGACCGGGCGCCACGTCAACGGCCGCCTCAACGACGGCAAGGTCGGACCCGACGGACACTTCTGGGTCGGCTCGATCAGCGAAGCCAAGCCGCAGGTGAATGACGCCGCACTTTTTCGCGTGGGAGCCGACGGCAGCGCGCGCGCCGTCTCGACTGGTCTAACGAGTTCCAACGGCCTCGCCTGGTCGCCGGACGGCCGGCGGATGTACCACTCCGACAGCCGGCAATGCTTCCTGCAGTCCTTCGACTTCGATCCGGCGACGGGCGAGCTCGGCGAAGCACGCCGGCTTCGCAGCTTCACCGAGGAAGAGGGGCGGCCGGACGGCGCGGCCACAGATCGCGATGGGTTTTACTGGAGCGCCGGCGTCTCTGCCGGCCGGCTCAACCGGATATCGAGCGACGGCGAGATCGTCGAAATCTATCATCTGCCGGTGGCGGCGCCGACCATGCCATGTTTCGGAGGGCCCGATTTCAGGACGCTCTTCGTCACCAGCCTGTCGACGGACCGTACCGGACATTTCGAGGCCGGCACGGTCATCGCCTTCGACGTGGATGCGGAGGGCTTGGCGCCCTTCCGCTTCGGCAATCACTCATTTTGATGGAAAGCGAACGGGGAGAAGAATGAGCATCGCAATCATGCGCAAGGCGCTGACAGGCGTGTCGGGCGTTCCCGTCACGGCCTATGACGGAAAAGGCGACGTCGAACCGCGTATCACCGCGCAGGTCTATGGGCGGGTGGCGGCGGCCGGCATTCACAACATCGTCGCCGCCGGCAATACCGGGGAATTCTATGCGCTGACGCCGCAAGAGATCCGGATCGTCCACGAGGCGGCGGTATCGGGCGTCGACGGCAGGGCGCCGGTGACGGCGGCGATCGGCCGGTCGCTGCGCGAGGCGATCGGCATGGCGAGGGATGCGGCGGCGATCGGCGCCTCCGCTGTCATGTCGCACCAGCCCGTCGATCCCTTCGCCGCACCTTCGGCTCAGATCGATTATTTCTGCAATCTCGCCGATGCCTGCACCCTGCCGCTTATTGCCTATGTCAGGGCCGACGGCTTTGCGGTCGCCGATATCGTCCGCCTCGCAAACCACGGCAACATTGCCGGCATCAAATTTGC
This sequence comes from Rhizobium sp. M10, assembly GCF_002531955.1. Lineage (NCBI taxonomy): Bacteria > Pseudomonadati > Pseudomonadota > Alphaproteobacteria > Hyphomicrobiales > Rhizobiaceae > Rhizobium > Rhizobium sp. M10. Next base: position 86,152 of record NZ_NWTA01000015.1, read on the forward strand.
CACAACCGACCTGATGCTGCTGTCGCGCGCGATCCCGGCAGCCGATCCGAACGGTGCGCTCTTCGTCTGCGGCCTGGCGGAGAGCTGGGCGCCGACCTTCACCGCCGCTGGCGCGCGCGGCTTCACTTCCGGCCTCGTCAATGTCGCACCGAAGCTCTCGCTTGCGGTCCATGATGCGCTTGAAAAAGGCGATTTCGGCCGTGCAAGGGCGATCGTCAACAAGCTCGAACCCTTCGAGCGGATGCGGACCAAATTCCGCAACGGTGCGAACGTGACCGTTGTGAAGGAGGCCGTCACCTATGCCGGCCTCGACGTCGGGCCGGTGCGCGTGCCGGGGCTGCCGCGGCTCGACCAACATGACCGCGAGGAGCTTCATCGATTGCTGGAAGGCTGGGAGGCCGACGGCGACATTCGATCCGACCCGGGCCGGCAGGACGCGAAGGCGGCCGGCTAGAATAAGGCGATTTAGGCCGATCGGTCTAAATGCCGTTCCAGATTAAAGAGTTAGGCATGGCGCCGGACCACGCGCTCACGCTTTTCGGCACCATGCTTTGAGTTCGACACGATTTTGACAAGCGACAGGATTGGGAGGTCTTGAAATGCTGAGACAAGTACTGACGACGATCGCAATCACCGGTGCCCTGATGGCAGCGCAACCCGCTTCGGCGGCGTCGCCGCCCAACATGCTGGTCATCGGCACCAACCTCACCGGCATCCGCACACTCGATCCGGCTCAGAACAACGCCCGCACGGTGTCCGAGCTGATCTCGAATCTTTACGACAACCTCGTGCAGCTCTCGCCCGACGACCTCAAGACGCTGAAGCCGATGCTTGCGACGAAATGGGAGGTCTCGGCCGACGGCAAGCTCATCACGCTGACCTTGCGCGACGACGCGGTCTTCCAGAGCGGCAACAAGGTCACCGCGGAGGATGCGGCCTGGTCGATCCAGCGCGTCATCAAGATGGGCCAAGTCGGCTCCACCGACGTCGCACTCTGGGGCTTTACTTCAGACAACGTCGAGAAGCTCGTTCGCGCCAAGGACGAGCACACGCTGGAGATCGAGCTGCCGCAGACCGTCAATACCGACCTCGTGCTCTATTCGCTGGCCGGCTCGTCGATCGGCATCGTCGACAAGAAGACGGTCCTGTCGCATGAGGCGAACGGCGATTTCGGCGGCGCCTGGCTTTCGGCGAATTCCGCCGGCAGCGGTCCGTTCAGCCTGGCGCAGTGGCGTCCGAACGATGTGGCGATCTTCAATGCGCAGCCGAAATACTGGGGCGGCAAGCCGGCTATGGCGCGCGTCGTCGCCCGCCACATCCCGGAGTCCGGCAACCTCCGGCTCCAGCTCGAAGCCGGCGACGTCGATGTCGGCCAGTATGTGGCAAGCGGCGATCTCGATGCGCTCGCCACCAACAAGGACGTGGTGATCGAGAACGTCCCGGGCCTCGGCTTCTACTATATCGCCCTCAACCAGAAGGACCCCGATCTGCAGAAGCCGAAGGTTCGCGAGGCCTTCCAGCATGCCTTCGACTGGAAGGCGATCTCCGGCAATATCATGCGTTATACCGGCTTTCCCTGGCAGTCGATGATCCCGCGCGGGATGATCGGCGCGCCCGAGGAGGCGGCCGTGCGCTATGATTACGATCCCGCCAAGGCCAAGCAGCTGCTGGCGGAGGCCGGATATCCCAACGGCCTGAAGAAGGTGCTCAACCCTTCAGGGGCCCCGACCTTGCCCTTCGCGGAGGCGCTGCAGGCAAGTGCGCGGGCCGCCGGTTTCGACCTTGATCTCGTGCCCGGCGAGTTCACGCCCGCCTTCCGCGAGCGCAAATTCGAGGTGCTGCTCGGCAATTCCGGCGCCCGCCTGCCCGATCCCTTCGCTGTCGCCACGCAATATGCCTTCAACCCCGACAATAGCGACGAGGCGCGCCTCGGCAGCTATTATCTCTGGCGCACGGGCATGAAGGTGGACGAGCTCAACACGCTCATCGACCAGTCGATGCGGGAGCGCGACACAGAAAAGCGCACCGACATCTTCAAGAAGATGGACGGCATCTATGCCGGCATGGCTTCGCCGCTCGTCATCTTCTTCCAGCGAACCGACCCCTATGTCATGCGCGCCAACGTGAAGAATTATCACGGGCACACGACATGGTCGACGCGCTGGCATGATGTGACCAAGGAGTAGAGCGCGTGGCGAGCGCCGATCTGACATCGAAGCGGGAGGGCCGCCAGCCGGGAGGGAGCGGGTTCGCCGAGGCGGCCCCGCACCCTCTGCTGAGCCTGCTGCGGCGGCTGGCGGGACGCGTGGTCGCCGTCGTGACGACGCTGCTCGGCCTGCTCTTCCTGACCTTCTCGATGGGTCGCCTGCTGCCTGCCGACCCGGTGCTTGCTATCACCGGGGCGGAAGTCAGCAAGGAGGTCTACGACCGCGTCTACAATGAGCTCGGCCTCGGGCAGCCGATCTGGATGCAGTTCCTCTCCTATGTCGGGAAGATCGCCACCGGCGATCTCGGCATGTCGGCGACGACAGGCCAGCCGATCCTGACCGATCTGATGACGATCTTTCCTGCCACCATCGAGCTTGCCATCATCGCGATGATCATCGGAGCGATCGTCGGCATTCCCTTAGGCATCACCGCTGCGGTCCGGCGCGGGACGATCATCGACCACATCGCCCGCATCGTCGCCCTTGCCGGCCATTCCATCCCGATCTTCTGGACCGGCCTGATGGCGCTCTTCATCTTCTACGCCAAGCTGAAGCTCGTCGGCGCGTCGGGCCGGGTCGACGTCTTCTATGAAGGCCTCGTCACGCCCATGACCGGTTTTCTCTTGATCGATGCGGCGATCGAGGGCCAATGGGACGTGTTCCACAATGCGCTCGGCCATATCATCCTGCCGGCGGCAATCCTCGGCTATTACTCCGTCGCCTATATCAGCCGCATGTCGCGAAGCTTCATGCTGGAGCAGCTGAGCCAGGAATACATCATCACCGCCCGGGCAAAGGGGCTCGGCACCCGCAAGGTCGTCTGGCGCCATGCCTTCCGCAATATCCGCGTGCAGCTCCTGACGATCCTGGCGCTGACCTTCGGCGGCCTGCTTGAAGGCGCGGTGCTGATCGAGACGGTTTTCGGCTGGCCGGGGCTTGGCCAATACCTCACCCGCGGGCTGCAGATGAACGACATGAACGTCGTGATGGGCTCGGTGCTGACGATCGGCGCCGTCTTCCTGACGATCAACATCCTGTCCGACGTCCTCTATCGCATCCTTGATCCGAGAACACGGTGACGCCATGACGATCTCCACCGAAGACGCAGACACCACCCATGCCGGCGGCTTTCGCAACTGGCTGCACGCGCCCGAGCCTCAGGGCTGGTTCCAGTCGTCGGCGCAGCAGATCCATCAGGGTTGGCAGAAATTCAGCCTTCACCCGCTCGGCCTTGCCGGCCTCGTCATCATCGTGCTGCTGATCGTCGTGGCGACGGCGGCTCCCCTGCTGACGAGCTACGATCCGATCGTTCAGGACATGGCAGGGCGGCTTGCGCCGCCTTCCGCCGAACATTGGCTCGGCACGGACAATTTCGGCCGCGACGTCTTTTCCAGGGTGATCTACGGCGCCCGCACGACGCTCTACATCATCATGCTGGTGACGATCATCGTCGCCCCCCTCGGCCTGCTGATCGGCACTTTCTCCGGCTATTTCGGCGGCATCGTCGACGAGATCCTGATGCGCATCACCGATATCTTCCTCTCCTTCCCCGGGCTGGTGCTGGCGCTCGGCTTTGCCGCCGCTCTCGGCCCCGGCATCACCAATGCGATCATCGCCATTTCGCTGACGGCTTGGCCGCCGATCGCGCGACTGGCGCGCGCCGAAACGCTCAGCCTGCGCAAGGCGGATTATATCGCCGCCGTGCGCCTGCAGGGCGCGACATCAATCGCGATCATCACCCGCCACATCCTGCCCATGTGCATTCCCTCGGTGATCGTGCGCGTCACGCTCAATATGGCCGGCATCATCATCACGGCCGCGGGTCTCGGCTTTCTCGGCCTCGGCGCACAGCCGCCATGGCCGGAATGGGGTTCGATGGCCGCCAGCGGCCGCGAATTCATGCTCGACAGCCCCTGGGTGATCGCCGCGCCCGGCATCGCCATCGCGCTCGTCAGCCTCGCCTTCAATCTCGTCGGCGATGCGCTACGCGACGTGCTCGACCCGAGAGGCTCGGAATGACAGAGCCCCTGATCGATATCCGCAACCTCGAAATCGCCTATGGCGACGGCCACATGCGCGCAGTGCGCGGCGTGAGCTTTACGCTCGGCCAGGAAAAGCTCGGCATCGTCGGCGAATCCGGATCGGGCAAATCCACCGTCGGCCGGGCGATCATGAAACTGCTGCCGCCGACCGCCATGATCAGCGCCGAGCGGATGCGCTTTCACGACCTGGATCTCCTCAAGGCGAGCGAGCGGACGATGATGACCATCCGCGGGCGGCGGATCGGCCTCATCCTGCAGGACCCGAAATATTCGCTCAATCCCGTTATGCGGATCGGCGAACAGATCGCCGAGACCTACCGCTTCCATCATCCCAAGGAGAGCGCGAAAAAGACCTACGCCCAGGCGCTCGACATGCTCGAAGCCGTCCAGATCCGCGATCCCGAGCGCGTCGCCCGCCTCTATCCGCACGAGATATCCGGCGGGATGGGTCAGCGCGTGATGACCGCCATGATGCTGATTGCCGAACCGGAAGTGCTGATCGCCGACGAGCCGACCTCGGCGCTTGACGTAACCGTAAGGCTCGAGATCCTGGGGCTGCTCGACGAACTCGTTTCACGCCGCAATCTCGGCCTGATCTTCATCAGCCACGATCTCAACCTCATCCGCAATTTCTGCGACCGCGTCCTCATCATGTATGCCGGCCGCGTCGTGGAAGTGCTGGAGGCACGCGATCTCGACAAGGCCAGACACCCCTATACGCAAGGCCTGCTGGCATCGCTGCCGACGATCGAGGATCCGCCCGCCCGGCTGCCGATCCTGAAGCGCGATCCCGCCTGGCTGAATGACCTCGCGGAGGCGACGCGATGATCCGGATCGACAATCTCACCATCCGCTTCGGACACGGCCAGCGGCCGGTCGTCAAAGACGTAAACCTTGCCATCGAGAGCGGCACGGCGTTCGGCTTGGTCGGCGAATCCGGCTGCGGCAAGTCCACCGTTCTCCGGGCGCTTTCCGGCCTCAACGCCAACTATGACGGCCGCATCGTCCTCAACGGCGAGGCGCTGGAGCGCCAGCGCAGCCGGCCGTTCTATCGGCGGGTGCAGATGGTGTTCCAGGACCCCTACGGCTCACTCCACCCGCGCAAGACCATCCGCTCGCAGCTGCAGGAGCCGCTGCGCAACCAGGACTTGGACCGAAATTCCGTCGACGTGAACGCCGTGCTGCGTTCGGTCGGCCTCGATCCAGCGCTCAGCTACCGCTTTCCGCACCAGCTCTCGGGCGGGCAGCGGCAGCGCGTGGCGATCGCCCGCGCCCTGATGCTGAACCCCGACGTCCTGCTCCTCGACGAGCCGACATCAGCACTCGACGTCTCCGTCCAGGCCGAAATCCTCAATCTGCTGCAGGACCTGCGCAAGGAGCGCGGCCTCACCTATCTCCTCGTCAGCCACGATCTCGCCGTCGTCTCCCACATGTGCAGCCGAGTCGCGATCATGGAAGCCGGCGAGATCGTCGAACAGGTCGATATCGAGGCCTTGCGAAGAGGCGCGGTCGAACATCCCTATTCGCAGCGCCTGCTGCGGGCGAGCAGGATGTACGGCAGGGGTTAGCCCCCTCCAGCCAAAAGACGGCTTGCAGTCCCAGCAACGACCGCTTCGCTCGACGATGACCGCCAGCGGTTCAGCTTGGTACGCTCGTTCCACACCGGCCGCCCGCCGTCTGTACACTAGTGAACACTTGACATCGGCCTTGTTAAGGCCGAAGCCGCATCCGGCCGCGCATGCGCGGCCGTTTTTGCGAGGATTCGGGGAATGAAGACCAAGACGGCCGTCGCCAATACAGGAAACCTGATCATGACGGGCGTCGTGCTGATGCTGCTCGGCGATCTGCTGTTTGCGCTGAACGATGCAATGGGCAAGTGGTTGATGACAAGCTTTGCCGTCGGCCAGGTGCTGGTGATCCGCTCGGTCGGCGCTTTCATCGTGCTCGGACCGATGATCGCACGGCAAGGGCCGATGGCCTTGTTCCGCGTCGAGCAGAAAGGCCTCCAGTTCATGCGCGTCGCCATGGCGACCGGCGATGTCGCCCTGTTCTACGCAGCCGTCGCCTATCTGCCGCTCGCCGATGTGATGACCTTCTATATGGCCGGACCGATCTATATCGCCGCGCTCTCGCATTTCTTTCTCGGGGAAAAGATCGGCTGGCGGCGCTGGCTTGCCGTGCTGGTCGGCTTCGCCGGCGTCGTCATTGCGCTTCGGCCCTCCACGGCGATGCTGTCGCTTCCATCCTTCTTCGGCCTTGCCGGCAGCTTCGCCTTTGCGCTCTCGCTTGTCATGAGCCGATATCTGCGCTCCACCAGCGACACGACGCTGGTGACGTGGCAGACGGTCGCCGCCCTCGTCACCGGCATCGGCTTGAGCATCGGCAACTGGCAGCCGGCCACACTCGTCGACTGGTCGGGCATGCTGCTGCTCGGCGTTGTCGCGACCTGCGCGCATCTGCTCATCACGCGCTCGCTGAAGCTTGCACCGGCATCGCTGCTGGCACCGATGCAATATACGCTGCTGCTCTGGGCGATCGTGCTCGGCTACATCTTCTTCAACGATATTCCCGACATGCAGATCGTCATCGGCGCCGCCATCATCGTCTTTGCCGGTCTCTTCATCTTCCATCGGAAGAACCTGAAGGAGACGGTGCCGGCCGAAGCCGTCCCGCCCGACGGGCACTGAAATCAATCGTCCGGGGCCGGCGGCGCCTCCCAGCCGAAGACGCTGCGGCCGCCGAAATCGGCGGATTGGCGGAATTCGCCGGCGATGATTTCCTTGAGGTCGGGGCCGGTCACGTAGCGTTCCATCTGTCGGGACTGTTCGTCGAGGCGCTTCAGCGCCTGCAACTCCTCCTCCCGTCCAAGCCTGCCCTTCAGCACTGCCGATTTCATCACGCCGATCGTCTCGTCATAGACTTTGAGCGGGACCGGGAACGGGTGACGGTCCTTGCCGCCATGGGCGATCGAGAAGCGCGCCGGGTCGGAGAAACGGCAGGGCGCACCGTGCACGACCTCCGCCACCATCGCCAGCGCCTTCACCGTGCGCGCGCCGACGCCGGGGACGAGCAGCAGCTCTTGAAAATCCGCCGGCCCGCGATCGGCGGCGGCGGCCAGATTTCCATGCAGGCGGCGCATATTGACATCGCTCTCGCGCACATCGTGATGGGCGGGCATGATCAGGTGCGGCAGCATCGGCTGTTCGGCGGGCTCGGGCACCGGTTGCTCAGCGCGTTGCAGCGCCGCCGCCTCGCGGACGATCCTGTCAGGACCGAGAGTGGCCAGCAGATCGAGCTGCCCTCGCCGCGAGCGCTCGGCGCGCCGGTCTGCGAGATTGACGATCTCGCCCTGGCTCCGTCCCTCGATTGCCGCATGCGGCGAGTCGACGAAACTTTCGAGCCCTTCGGAAAGCCAGTGGTAGCGGCGGGCCTGCCGCCTGTCGCCGTTCATGCCCTGCTGCACGACCACCCAATGGCCGTCGTCGGCGACGATGAAGCCGTGGAGGTAGAGATCGAAGCCGTCCTGAAGGGCGGCGCTGTCGACCTTGGCGATGAGACGGCTCGTCGTCGCCAGCCCCTCCCCGTCCAGACCGACGCGCTCGCCGATCGAGACGAGCTCCTGCGGTGTCTTGCGCGAGTGCTGGCCGCGTCCGCCGCAGACATGCAGTCCGAGTTCACCGGCGCGCGGTTTCAGCCCGCGCTTCAAGGCGCCGAGAACGCTGGTCGTGATGCCGGAGGAATGCCAGTCCATGCCCATGACCGAGCCGAAGGACTGGAACCAGAAAGGGTGAGCGAGCCGGCGCAGAAACTCATCGCGACCGTAATGATGAACGATCGCCTCGGTGATCAGCGTGCCGAGCCGCGTCATCCGGTCGCCGAGCCAATGCGGCACGCGTCCCCCATGAAGGGGAAGATCGGCGCTGCCTGCTCGCTGTGACATTTCTTTTCCTTACATTTTCCATCGCCGGCTGCGATCGGGAACTCGGGAAAGTCCCGGGCGTTTGCTTTCAGTCGAAAGGCCGAGGCAACCATGACCGCGTTAGAAACCATGCTCAATCAACCCTACCTGCTTAGAACAAAAGCGCAACAGCCAGGCCGCGGTGAAAAACAGGAACTGGAAGGCCACGCCGAAAAAGCCGCCTTCCTGATCAATGGCAACCGGTATTTCGCCGAGCTGGCGCGGGCGCTGCGGCAGGCGCGGCGCAGGGTCTGGATCGTCGGATGGGATTTCAATCCTGATATTCCGATGGAGCCGGAAAAATCCGGCGAAACCTTGGCCGAGCTGCTGCATGCCGTGGCAGAGGCAAATCCGGCGATCGAGATACGCATCCTCATCTGGACGCTCGGACCGATCTATTCGGGAAAATCCCTGCAGGTGCTTCGGAAGAAAAACTTCCCGAGGAATGCCAGGATCGATCTGCGCTTCGATCTTCAAAACACCGTGCGCGGCTGCCATCATGAGAAACTCGTCTGTATCGACGATGCCGTCGCCTTCATCGGCGGCATGGACGTGACGTCGCGGCGATGGGATACGAGACGCCATCGCGCCAGGGAGGCGCTGCGACGTGACCCCGAAGGCGTGTCCTACGATCCGCTGCATGACGTTCAGGCGATGGTCACCGGCGACGCCGCCAAGCTGATCGGCGACATCGCGCGGCGGCGCTGGGAAAACGCCACCGGCGAAAACCATGGACCGCTTGCCGAGAGCTACCCTTTCACATGGCCGGACGATCTTGCCGTTTCGCTGAAACAGATCCCCATCAGCCTCGTGCTGACGGAGCCGGCGACCACTTTCCGCGCCGGGGTCAGCGACGGAATCGCCTCGACACTCGATATCATCGCCCGGGCGCGGCGGCAGCTTTACATCGAAGCGCAATATCTCGCCTCCTTCCGCATCGCCGACGCCCTTGCCGCGCGGCTGCAGGAGGAAGATGGCCCCGAGATCGTGGTCATCTGCACGCGCCGTTCGCACGGCCTGATCGAAAAGCTCTTCATGGGCGGCAATCGCGACCGCGTCATCCGCCGCCTCAAGCGCGCCGATCGCGCCGATCGGTTCAGGGTTTATTATCCCGTCGTGCCCGGGCCGCCAATGCCCGGAAAGGACGACGGGGTGGAGGTGCTCATCCATTCCAAGCTGATCATTGCCGACGACGAACTGATCCGCATCGGCTCCTCCAATCTCAACAACCGCTCGGAGGGATTGGATTCGGAATGCGACATGCTGCTCGAGGCCGACAATGACGAACATCGCCGCCGAATCGCGGACTTGCGCGATCGCCTGCTGGCCGAATATCTCGGAACGACCCCGGAGACCTTCGCCGCGGCCTTTGCACGGAGCGGCTCGATCATCCGGGCAATCGATACGCTCAATGATGGGCCTCGGGGCTTACGGGAATTTGCCGTCGATCTGTCGGGCAGTATTTCGCCGATAAGAGGCACCTGGTTCTTCGATCCGGCCCGGCCTTTCAGGCTCCTAGACCGACTGGGCCTCGGCGCGCTCTTCCGTCTCCTGGTCCGCTCCGCGTGACCGGCGCCGGAAGATCAGTTCGCTGACGATGAGAAGCGTGGTGCCGAGCGCCAGCGGAATGAAAAAATAGCTGCAGCGGAATGCAATCAGCGCGCCGATCGAGGCCTCCTGCGGCACGACATAGGAGACCGTCGCCTCGAGTACGCCGAGACCGCCGGGGACATGCGTCGCAAGGATCGCGGAATTGGCGAGCACGTAAGCCGTCACCGATTTGAAGAAGGCAACGTCGCCGAAGACCGAGAGCATCTGGTGCAGGCAGGCGGACACCAGCATGAAATTGGTCGTCCCGACCCCGATCTGGGCGAGCGCGATCGAAAATCGCGGCAGCTGAAACGACCAGTGCCAGAGCCGCAGCCTGCCGCGGATGAAAAACGCCAGCCCCGCATAGACGACCGGCACGACGAGCGCCAGCAGACCGAAAAGGCGGGTGCTCGCCGGGTCGATGCGCAGCAGACGCGCGGCATCGCCGGGATTGACGATCAGGGCAAGGCCGCCGAGCGTGATCAACCCGAGGCCGACGGTGACGCCGCAGAACAGGATGATCTTCGCCACGTCCACGGCCGTCAGGCCCCAGCGGGAATAGTAGCGATAGCGGAAGGCGCCGCTGCTCAACCCCGCAAATCCGATATTGTGGCCGAGCGAAAGGCTGATGAAGGAGGCGAGCACGATCTTCCGGTAAGGCAGGGATTTGCCGAGCGAGCGGATCGCCAGCAAGTCGAAACAGCTCAGGCATAGATAGGATGCCGCCGCAAACAGCAGTGCTGTGCAGAAGCTCGGAAAAGGTATGCTGCGGACCGATTGAACAATCTGCTCCAGGCTGTACTGGCGGAAGATCCGATAGAGAAGAAAGCCCGCGATACAAAGGGCGGCAACGAGCAGTCCATTCCAGATTGCGTTTTTCAGACTCATCGATTGTCCGTTTCGAGGTGCGAGCACCATGGCTCGATCATCTGGAACGATCAAAAGAGTTTTGTGTTCCCCTCGGGGAGAACGAACCCTGTCTCTCGAGGGGAGACCAGCTTTAGCGGGCCTATGCCGGATAGATCGATCAAACTCCTGACCTATAACGTGCACAGCTGCATCGGCAACGACCGGAAGCTCGACCCCGGCCGCATCGCGTCGGTCATTGCCGAGGCTGGAGCCGATATCGTCGCCCTGCAGGAAGTCGATGTCCTGAGACGTCGGACCGGCGGCGTCGATCAGGCCCATGCGATCGCCTCGCTGCTGAAGATGCAGGCGCATTTCCATCCGGCGCTGTCGGTTGCCGAGGAGCAGTATGGCGATGCGATCATCACCGCGCTGCCGACAGGCGCGGTCAAGGCCGGCCCTCTGCCCTCCATCGGCGAACAGCGCGGCGCGCTTTCCGTCGAAATCCTGGTCGGCGACAGGAAGCTCCTGGTGATCAACACCCATCTCGGCCTTCGCGGGCGCGAGCGCATCCGGCAGATGACGACGCTGCTCAACGCGGGCTGGCTGCGCGGCGCGGCGAACGAACCTCTTCCCTGCATTCTCTGCGGCGATTTCAATGCCATTCCATCATCGGCGACGTACCGACTTGCCGCGCGGTCGTTGAAGGACGCCCAGCTCGCGGGCAAGGCCGCCGCGAAACCGACCTTTCCCTCCCTCTACCCGCTGATGCGTCTCGACCACATCTTCGTCACCGACGATCTCGTCGTCAAAAAGGCCACCGTCCTGCAAAATCGGCTGACGCGGATCGCCTCGGACCACCTGCCTCTGTTTGCGGAAATCGGTTTCGCCTGATCGTCGGCGTGGCACATCCGGACAACCTCGCGGCCGGATATCGGTGGAAAAACGACATCCACCCTACCCTCAACGACATTGAAACGAATATTTCACGAATAATGTGATATGGAATATTCATTCCGCCGCTCCGTCATATGTCCGAGCGGGAACGGATAGGCAATCGGCTCGAGCGGTGAGGAGACCTTCACTCGAAACCGATTGTTCTCTCGGGGAAGGAGGGGTTGATGTTGGGCAGGCTGTTGTCACGTGTGCGCATTCAGACACAGGTGATGGTATTCATCGTTCCGTTCATCTTGAGCATCATGGCCGTGGGCGCCGTGGGCTTTTATGCATCGAGCCTGCTTCAGGGGCGGATGGATATTTCCAACTCCGTACTCCAATCCTTGAGCGGCTTTCGCAATCTGTCGGCGGCAATGGCCGAGTTCCTTGCCAATGCCACGCAGGAAAACCGCGACGCCGTCACCGCCAGGCTTGCCGATCAACGCAGCCTTCTGAAATCCGGCCTCGACAGGCTCGCCGCCGATCGCAGCGGCCAGCAGGAACTGGAGCAGGCGCTCGCTTCCATCGACGGAATTTCGGCGCGCATGGATTTATTGTGGCAACTTCAGGAGAACCGGGCAGCATTGCTCGCCGATCTCCAAAAGGCGCAGAGCGTTGTCGTATCGTCCCAGACGGATATCGTCGAAGGCACCAAGGCTCTCCAGCGTGCCGCCGACCTGCAGGAAGATGAATCCCGCAACACGCTCGCCGATGCGCGGCGCATTTCGGATTTCGCGTCCTTCACCCAATCGCTGAACGACAAGGCCCAGGCCGCCGGGCCGATCGGCGGCCCCGATTTGGAAGAACTCGCCCGGCAACAGCGCATCGTCGGCATGGCGCTCGGCGGCGAGGCGCCGGACGCCAAAAAGGCGATCGACGATGCCATCGCTGCCCTGAAGCCGCTCGTCGAAGCTTCCGGCCAGACCGAGGAGCGCGCAGTCGGCCTTCGGGATGCAACGGCCCAGATCGTCGGCAGGCTGCCCGAGTTGCAGGTCATCGCCACGCGGCGGTTGAAGACCGTGACGGATAAGGCGGCTGAAACGGCCAAGACGGTCGAGCGCGCCAAGACCAGCCAGAGAGACGGCCAGAAGCTGACGACCTCGGCCTATGTGATCCAGATCGTCCTGGCGAAGCTGACGCTGGCCCCGACGGACGCCAATCTCCAGCGGCTTTCGCAGGAAATTACCGCTGTCAGAAAAGGGCTGGACATGCTGATTTCCAATGCCGGCGGCGTTACCCAATTCGACAATCTCAAACCGAAGCTCCTGCCGGCGCTGGATAAGATGCAGAAGGCCGCCAGCGATCTCGTCCGCATCAGCGCGCAGCGCCAGGACGAATTCCGCGCCGCCGCCGCCGATGTGGACGGCATGTGGTCGCAGCTGACGGCTTTCGCCGAAATGCAGCGGCAGAACGCGGCCGCAGAACGCACCGAAGCCAATTCCATGTCGCTGGGAACGACGATCCTCGGCGTGGTGATCGCTATCCTCGCCGGCGTCGGGCTGACTGTGACGCTCAAAGGTCCGATCACCCAGATCACCTCGGCCATGCGGCGGCTCGCCGACGGCAAGCTCGAAACGGCGATCGTCGGCGAAAGCCGGGCCGATGAAATCGGCGACATGGCCCGCGCGCTCGGCGTCTTCAAGAACAACGCCATCGCCAAGGTCGAAATCGAGGAGCGCAGCGAGATCGAGCGGACGCGGGCCGAGGAGGAACGGCATCACAACGACGAGGAAAAGCGCGCGGTCGAACAGCAGATCGATTTTGCCGTGAGGGCGCTGGCCGAGGGTCTCGGACGCCTGGCGCGCGGCGATATTTCGCAGACGATCGCCACGCCTTTCTTCGGCCGGTTGGAGCAGCTCCGCGATGATTTCAATGCGTCGCTGCTGCGCCTGCAGGCAACGATCGACCAGATCCGCACCAACACCCGCATGATCGAAGGCAATGCCGGCCAGATGGATCTGTCGGCGAGCAACCTCGCCAAGCGCACCGAGCAGCAGGCCGTCGCACTCGAGGAAATCGCCGCGGCTATCGAGGAGATCACCACCACGGTTCGCTCGTCGGCAGCCTGCGCCGACGATGCCCGCGAGATCATCACCGACACCAAGAAGACGGCGGATTCCTCATCCGGTGTCGTCGCCAGCGCCATCGAGGCGATGAGCAAGATCGAAGCCGCTTCGGACGAGATCGTGCAGATCATCGGCGTCATCGACGACATCGCCTTTCAAACGAACCTGCTCGCGCTCAATGCCGGCATCGAAGCGGCCCGCGCCGGTGAAGCCGGCAAAGGCTTTGCGGTCGTCGCCCAGGAAGTCCGCGATCTCGCCCAGCGCTCCGCCGAGGCCGGTCAGCGGATCAAGCAGCTCATCGGACGCTCGCGCGCGGAGATTACCAACGGGGCGCGGGTCGTGCGCGAAACCAGCGAAGTCCTCGAAAGCATTTCCGCAAAAGTGGTTACTGCATCCGAGCAGATGGATGTCATCGCCCGCTCGAGCCGAGAGCAGTACAACGCGCTGCACGAGGTAAATTCCTCCGTCAACCGGATGGACCAGATGACGCAGCAGAACGCGGCCATGGTCGAGGAAACGAGCGCGGCGACGAAGGAGCTGGCCGACGAGACGCGGACGCTTCTGCAGCTGATCGACCAGTTCCAGCTGGAAGAAACGGACAGGCGTGGCGTGGCCGCTGCCTGAGGAGTCAGTGACGGCTGTAGAGCGGCGGCGTCACATCTTCGTCTGCGAGATCGGGATAAAGCTGCCTGCGGGTGCGGGCGAGCGCTTCCGCCTCCCGGCGATTCCGTTCCAGCAGAAGGGCGGTGACGTCATTAAAGGGCTCGCCGTCCGACAAGGCGACGCGGACGGTACCGCCCTGCGAGAGGAAGTCGCAGAACGACCGCATCGAGCGAAGACGCGTCGTGATCTCGATATAGCGGTCGTCATGTCCAGCCATGTTCATCTCCCTTCCAGACCGTAAGATGGCGCGAACACTTCGGCGAGAAGATGGCGCTCATTCCAGCCTAGAACAGGATGATTTTAGGCCCGGTCGGCCTAAAATCTGAATCCTGTTCTAAATTAAAGAATTAGAGCATGATGTCGTCCGAAAACCGCTCACATTTTTCGGCATCATGCTCTGGCCTTCGCACATCAATCTCTGGCAAGCTTCCGGTTGATCGCGGCGGCGGCCAGGGGCAGCGCCGCGGTTGCCACAGTCCCGAGAGGCAAACGCCGGAGCCCCCTGGTGACGACGAAGGCTGCCGCCATCGCGCCCGCCAGCTTGAGCCATGGCCGGTCACCGAGTTGGGCATGGGCGCTGGCATCGGCCCAGCGAGCATTTTCGGTCAAGACGGTTGCGGCCTGCCGCCGGATCACCTGCAGACGGGCCTGGAGGTTTTCGAGCTCTTCCCGCAACTCCCTGAGATGGCCTTCCAGAGCATGTCCTTCGGAGGTCTCGACGGTTTCCGCCACATAGGCGTCGAACGGAATCTCCCCGCCAAGCGTGGCGAGATAGGCGCGGTATTCGGCCTCGCTCGCGAAACCCTCGCGCCTGATGAGGTCAGGATTGATGTCCGCCTCTTCTTTATTTGCGAGCGGGATGCCGGCGTCGTCGAGCCTGTTGTCGGCGCCAGTGCCGGATTCGTTCTTGAACATGATGCGTCTCCCGTGTTTCCTCACCGCAGAACGCCCGATGGCTCAAATTGATCCCACTCGCCGACCTGGCCCTGCGGGCCTGCGCATGTCGCTGCCGCAAACCGCTGCACAGTTTTGCGCGACATGCCTTAATCAAAAAGCTCGCCGTGTCCAATTTGCTCCCGCTTGCCTGGCACCTCGCTGATGATCGGATCGTCGGCAGGATCGGGATCTTTTTTGTTGACCTCGTTCAAAAACCGCGCGGCCTCGAGGAATGCGACCGATATTTCCTCGGTCCCCCATCCGGCTTCGTTGGCGGCGGCAATCAGCTTTTCCAAAGCGTCGCGTGCAGCAGCGCTCGCTTCTTGGAAGCGCTGAGCGGGAGCTTCGGCTTTCGGCCGTGGAAAGGTCATCGTCTTCCCTCCATAGACTGGCTATCGAGGATGAACGCAGCTCCCGGGAAATGGATGCACCATGAGGACGATTTAGCTGCGGATGCGCCGATTTTCTGTCAGATGACCGTTCGCAACAGAAACGGGGAACGCTCCAGCGGACGCTGGGCGAGGATTCTCAGCATCGCCGAGCCCTGTATGCCGGTCGTGGTGCGCGAACGGCCATCATGATAGACGACCGTCATGACCTGGCCACGAATATCATAGCGTATCTGCGCGATCGTCCGGGTGTGAACCGGAAATATGAATTCGTCGGGCTCGGATATCGGCCCGGAGGTCTCCAAAGTCATCGCCCATGCCCCAACGATAATAGCGCCCCTGCCCCTCATTTTCCGCGTTCCAAGCGCATCCGGCCTGGAAATCGGCAGCGCCGAACGCCCCAATCAAGCACATATTGCCTCCACGGTCGCGTGACATCGGCGTGACATGCCGATTCGCGTTAAAAAACCTGTTTTATAACAGCAACTTAGGAAATCACAATGTGCTGCTAAAGTCACGCGGTCAGTGCAATGTTTTCTCTAACGCATGGGCGTGAGCGGCCTGCGGCCAGCATTCGACGGTGAGTGCGAGCGAGCGGACCGCCTCGTCCATCCCAAAAATCACGTCCCTCAACCGTTCGATCTCACGATCGAGTTCATACACCTCCGCCTCGTCGAGGTCATCTCCGTCAAGCAGCCGCCTCGCCGCTTCGATCAAGCGTTCCGTCCGCCCGACGATAGCGAGAGCGCTGCGTATAATGATGTCGAGCATCCGGTTTTCCCTTGTTGCGTGACAGAGCCTCGGGCAAAATCGGGGTGCTGACAATCCTGAAATCTTGTCAGATCCGCTGGCGCATCCTGTCGTAGAAGTCCCTGACGTCTCGCAAGGCGGATGGCTCGCGACGCGGCGAGGAGACGTGATGTGAGGCAAAGGCAAACACACCCGCGACAGCAGCCACGAGCATAACCGTTGCAAGCGGATGATGTTTGACCACGGCCTCGGTCTGATGGATCGCTTTTCCAGCACTGTCCTTCGCCGCTCGCCCGGCCTCCAGCACCTGCTGCTGGAGCATGTCGATCTGTTTCCGCAATGTAATCAATTCCACGCGCAGGTCCTCCTCGGGCTGCCGGGGGATGCCGACGGATGCGGTGTTGGTATCGATAATGGCTTTCGGCACCGGTTCGCCGAGCTTGGCTCCGCGGGTATCGAGGGTAGTCGTCTCACTGTTCTTGCGCCGCGGCATTTTCACATCTCCCAAAATCAACGTTCCGACCTCGCGGTCCCGCCATGAAACCTGTTTTGATGATCGATTGACAGCGCATGTCGCCACACCGCGCAGCCTGCCTCGCGCTCGCGCCTCAATGATATTGCCGGACGCCTAAAGCTCGTCGCTGCGGCGCCTTACCGCGTGCTTCAAAGCCAACAAGTGTCTGCGCCGCTCCAGCATGTAGTCGGCATAACCGACGCAGATAAACAGCAGTGTCGGGCCGGCGTAGATGACGATGAGAGCCAATGCAACAAGGATGAATGCGGTCGTCATGGTCTGTCTTCCATCATGTTGATCCTATGAAACGACGGACCTCATCCCTTCGACTGGTCAGTCCGCCGCCAGTCTGCCCCTCACCTCCGCCGCGGGTCGTGGCCATGGTGGCGATCATGCTCGCCGCCACCGCCGCCGCTTGCCATCGCGGCGTCTTCTGCTCTGGTCTTCACCGGCTTGCCCGCGCCCTTGCTGCTGACGTCGAGATGCCGTCGCAACTCGTGCTTCTGGATGAAGCGGTCGGTATTGCCCGGCTCGTGATCGGGATGCGATATTTCGACATCGAGATCATCGGGAAGCGCGAGCGCCTGCCGGGCATTCATGATGCCGAGAGGGACACGCCCTTCTTCGGTATCCACCGCGACTTCGACCAGTTGTTTCTTGGAAACCATCTCGGCGATCCTTTTCCCTATCTATTCAGAATCCGCCGGCGTCCTATTCGTTCCCTTGCCACTTGATTTTGCGGCCTTTCCTTGCGCATCGCCTCCGTTACGCGCTGGACGAGCGGGCTCGACGTCATGTCCTCGAGCGAAACCGACAGCTTCGGCTTCCAATTCGGATAGCTGCCACTGGTGCCGGGAATATTGGTCGGGTTTTTCTCATCCGTGAGATCGGCAAGGCGAACCGCGACGAGAAGGGATGGGGTTCTGGCGATGAAGCGATAGGCGCTGACACTCAGCTGCCTCAGCGCCTCCCGACTTGCCCTTGCGTCAAGACGCTGCGGCAGGCCGAAACCGGCGGCCCTGAGCGCCGCCTTCAGGCGTCGCCGCTCGCGCTTGCGGTGTTCGAGATGCTTTTTGGTGAGATCCGGCGGCACGATGCCGTGCTCGCGCCGGTCCTGAATGTCGGCGCCGCGCCACCAGCCGGCCAGGGTCTGATGATCGTGCGTCGAAATGCACGCCAAGGCAAGAATGGGATAGGCATCCGCCGGCTTGAAGCCGTCGTCGTCCTGTTCATAGGAAAGGATCCGATAAGAGAGAATTCGGGCCGCCGCCAGATCATCCGGCAGGTCTTCAGGGATCATCCCCAAGGCTTCGCCGATGACGAGGCATCGATGCTCGGCGGACGTCTCGGCAAGGATCTGCAGGAGCCGATCCTGGGGATAGCGGACATAGCCGCCGCCCTCCGGGCTGGCGCCGAGCGGCACCAGAAAGAGGCGGCGAAGCGCCGGGACATGGTCGATGCGGATGGCGCCCGCATAGCGCATGGCAGAGCTCACCATACGACGAAAGGGAGACGTTTTCCCCGATGCGATCATGGAAGGCAGATAGCCGGCAAGATGCCAGTCCTGCCCGTCGACGGCGAAGGGATCGGGAGGACTGCCGACGGTGGCCTCGGAAATATAGACATCCGGCTCGCTCCATGTCGCTGAGCCGTCGACTGCCTCGCCGACGGCAAGATCGAGATAGAGCCCGATCCGCATGCCGGCCTTCAGCGCCCGCGCGGCCGCTTGCATCAGCTGCCGGTGGGCGAGCCATTGCAGCCACATATGGAAACGCACATCGTCTTCATGTTCGCGCTCGAATTCGGCGACGGCAGCGCTGTCGCGGCGCTGTAAATCGGACGGCCATTTCTGCCAGCCGGCGCCTGCGCCACGAGCCGCCATGGAAAGCGACAGGCATTCGAAAAGAGCGTGCCGCCGCAGGCTGTCGCCGCCTTGCGCGACGAAGGCGTCGAAATCCCGTGGATCATAGGCCTTGTCGGTCGCCGCTCGCGCCCGCCACTCCGGCCAGAGATCCCGCAGCGCTTGAAGCTTGGTTCGTGCGACGCCGGCGTAATCCACGAGCTCGGTTCGGCGAAGGCGTTGCAATTGCCGCTCGAGGTCGGCATTGCCGGTAAAGCCCGGCACCCGGTCGACGGCAATCTGGAGCGGGTTGAGATGCTGGCGGCTCGAGGGCTCATAGGGGCTGCAGCGCTCGGGATCGGCGAGAAAGGGCGCGTGAAGCGGGTTGAGACCGATGAAATCGGCGCCAAGCGATCCCGCCAGATCTGTCATAGCGGACAGATCCTCGAAGTCCCCAATGCCCCAGTTGCGCGCCGAGCGAAGCTCGTAAAGCTGCAGGCTGATGCCCCAGACGCGCGTGCCGGACAGAAAATCCGGGAGGTATGACCTTGGGATCTCCTTGAACGTCGGCTTCGGCTGCTGCCGCGTCCCGGCCGTCTCGCGATCAGCCGCTGCCGACAAGTCGACCTTCAGTGCCGAAAGTAGCTTGCGCTTGGTGTCGCTGGAGATCGCCACTTCCCGATTGTCGGGACTGGGCCTTGTCGGGCTGATGCCGTGCCGGCGGGCGAGCCTTTCGATCTCCCAGGGCCTCATGGTTCGATCGCCTTCATCTCAGCCCCCTTACGCTTTGCTGATGCTCCAGATCACGGTCCAAGACGCAAGATCGCCATCGTCATTGCGGCCGAGACGGAAGATCGTCTCGCCGTCCTCATGCTGAGGGCCGAGCGTCGCGGCCTCGTCACTGAGATTGGCGCTGAGGTGAAGGCGCCGGTTGTCGGCAAACGTCCAATCCACCGCCACCGCAGTGCCGGCCGACCGGTAAGCCGCATGTCCGGCGCCGCCTTTCAGCAAGGGAATGATTCTTCGACGTCGCAGATCGAGAAGCGTCCTGTAGAAATCAAGGGTCTCCGAGGAGGCAAGTTTCGACCAGTCGAGCTTGGCGGCAGCGAAGGTCGACGGCGCCGTCGGGTCGAGAAGCTCGTCGGCATCGAAGCCCGGCAGGCGTGACAGTTCCTGGCGCCGGCCTTTGCGGACTTTGTCGTTCAGATCCTCGTCGAAATCGCAGAAAAACGGAAAAGGCTCTTTCGCACCCCATTCCTCGCCCATGAACAGCATCGGGATCTCGGGCGCCAGCAGGTAGATTGATGTGACGGCCTTGATGACATCGGCCGGGCTCGCGGCCATGATGCGGTCGCCGAGCGCCCGGTTGCCGATCTGGTCATGGTTCTGGATGAAGGACACGAAGGCGGTCGGCGGCAAGTGGCCGCTCGGCCTGCCCCGGCTCCCACCGCGATAGGGCATATGCTCGCCCTGAAACACGAAACCTTCCGCCAGCGCGCGGCCGAGCTTATCGGCATCACCGGCGTAGTCGGCATAATAGCCGAAGGTCTCGCCGGTCGCCGCGATATGCAGCGCATGGTGCAGGTCGTCGTTCCACTGGGCCGTGAACAGCCGCGCCGCGCCGCTGTCATCGCGCTGCAGCAGGTCGCTGTCGTTCTCCTCGTTCTCAACGATCAGGTGAACCTGCCGGTCGCCGGCCGCTGCCCTGACACGACGGGCGAGCGCATGCAGAAGATGCTCCCTGCTGTCGTCCTTAATCGCATGGACGGCATCGAAGCGAAAACCATCGAGCCTGAACTCGCTAATCCAGTAGATGGCGTTCTGGATGATGAATTCGCGGATCATCTCCGACCCGTCGCCATCGTAGTTGACGCCGTGGCCCCAGGGCGTCTTGTGATGATCGGTAAAGAGCGGCGCGTAGGACGGGATATAGTTCCCGTCCGGGCCGAAGTGATTATAGACCGCGTCGAGGAAGACCGAGATGCCGCGCTCGTGCGCGGCGTCCACCAGCGCCATGAGATCGTCCGGCCGGCCGTAGCTGCTGTCGGGCGCATAGGGAAGCACGCCGTCATAGCCCCAGCTATAGCGGCCCGGGAATTCGGCGACCGGCATGATCTGCAGCGCCGTCACGCCCAGTGCCTGCAGATGGTCGAGCCGGTCGATCGCAGCCTTGAAAGTACCCTCCGTCGTGAAGCAGCCGATATGCAGTTCGTAGATGACCATCTCTTCCCAAGGCCGGCCGGTCCATTCGCTGGTGTTCCAGCGATAGGAAGAAAGGTCGACCACTTCGCTCGGGCCATGCACATCCAGCGGCTGGAAGCGCGAGGCGGGATCCGGAACTTCGAGACCATCGGGCAGCACGAAACGGTAGCGCGTGCCGGCTCCGGCATCGGCGACCAGGCAGCGATGCCAGCCATCTTCAGTCGCCTGCGTCGGACGCGGATCGGAACCTTCGATCTTCAAGGACACGCTCTCATGCAGGGGAGCCCAGAGGCGGAACAGAATGCCGTCTTCGCTGAAGGCGGGGCCGAACGTCATTTTGGTCAAGGAGAGCGCCTTTGATGAATGGACGTAACCCGGGTAACTTTCGCGGGAGCAAAAAGTTTCGTCTGCAAGCAGACGTGGGAAGCTGCGATGCCAGCAGCGTGTCGGCTGAGAGAGAGTGGGATTTGATTTCCAGACGTGATGGGCTGCTCACCCTTTGCGAGAAACCGCGCTCTATGGCTCCCGATTTAGAATAGAAAACACGCTTACGAACCTACCTTTTTATGTGCTCACTGCTTGAACCAGCAGACATTACGACGCGAGGGCGCCCTTCTCGCTCCTTTTGCGATGCCGCCTGAAATTGTCAGCTTGCAACCTATTGAGGTAGTAGATAGCCTCCGATACCAGTTCCACTCTGGCCTGCCAGAGTTCTGGATAGTTAGCAGCCTGATGGGGGAAACCTTGAAACTTTTACTAACCGCGCCTGTATTTTTAGCCCTATTTTCTCTAAGCGCATGTGCAACTTCGTCATCACCCAACTCGGTACTAGGTCCAACCTCTGATGCTTGTGGCGCCTCTCGATATCAAAAGCTGGTAGGAGGTCCCTCTTCTGCGACAAGCGGGCTAAAAATACCCGCAGATTCGCGACATTATGGAAGTGAAGAACGGGTCGCTACCGATACACCTACGCGCTTGAATTTCGTCCATAGCGGCACTGCGGTCCAGTCCGTGACTGATCCGAAGTCTAAGGTGATACGGGTGTTTTGCGGATGAAAGCCCCGTAAAGCCAGATCAACGTGGCATCTGCGAATAAACAGATGAATGATCTGTGAGAGCATGTTGTCGGGGCGCTTCCACGCGACGGGCAGCGCAGCACCGGCCAGATGGGTGGTCACAATCAGCAGGCGATCCTTGGTGGCCACACTTGATTGATCACGCCGCCGCGACCTTGTCCCGGAGCGCTTCGTCCATGGCCGCCTGAAGCTGCTCCTGGGTGAACGGCTTCGTCATCCTGAGCATCCGGCCGAGGCCCTGGTCCTCGGCAAGCTCGACATAGCCGGAAGCGAGGATCACGGGCAGGTTGGGGAAAGCTGCACGAAGGTGGCGCGCGAGCTCTGCGCCGGTCATGCCCGGCATGGCGTGATCGGTGATAACCAGATCGCACTCCTGTCCGCCGGCGAAGAATTCCAGAGCCTGGGAAGCAGACGCCGCTTCCCGCGGCAGGTGTCCAAGGTCCTCCAGCATCGCCACGGTTCCGGTCCTGACGAGTGCATCATCGTCGACGACAAGAATGGCAAGCGATCGCGACACTGGCTTGACGGGTTCCGCGGCCGCCGGCACGATCGCCGGCTGCGCCTTGGTGAAGCTCTCGGCGACGGGCAGCCAGAGGGAGACGGTGGTGCCCTTGCCTCTCGCGCTCGAAATCTGGATCGAGCCGCCCGATTGCGCTGCCAGGCCGTGCACCATCGACAGGCCGAGGCCGGTGCCCTTGCCGATCCCCTTGGTGGTGAAAAATGGCTCGGCAGCACGCAGAACCGTCGCCTCGTCCATCCCCTCGCCATCGTCCGAGACCGATATCTTGATGTAATTCCCGCCCGCAAGGCCGGTCGGCCGTGCTTCTTCCGCCGCCGCGGCGACCGTCACCGCGCCGCCGCTTTCGAGCGCATCGCGCGCATTGACGAAGAGGTTGAGCAGCGCCAGCTCCAGCTGGTTGCTGTCCACCAGCAGCGGCTCCAAATCCGCCGGGATGCGCTTTCGAATCTCGACGCGCGGCCCCACAGCCTTAGCGAGCAGATCCTCGACGTTTTCGAACAGCCTGAGGAAGTCGACCGCCTGCGGCTTCAGCTCCTGCCGGCGGGCGAAGGCGAGCAGGCGCTGGGTAAGCGCCGTGCCGCGCTCGGCCGCCTGGATCGCGTTCGTCACCAGGCGTTCGCTGCGTTCATCGGCCGGCAGCCGCTTCTTCAGCAGGCTGAGGCTGCCGAGCACCGCCATGAGAAGATTGTTGAAGTCGTGCGCCACGCCGCCGGTCAAATGGCCGATCGTGTCGAGCTTCTGCGCTTCGAAGAGCTGCGCCAGCGCCTCCTCGCGCTCGCGCGTCCGCTGATCGATCCGGTGCTCGAGTTCTTCATTCAGCTGACGCAATTGCGCCGCCGAGGTTTCGAGCTCGGCGGTGCGCTGGTGCACCCTCGCCTCCAGCTCGGCATTCAGGCGTTCGAGCTCCCGCGTCTTCCTGTAAAGATCGGCAAAAACCCTGACCTTGGCCCTCAGCACTTCGGGCACGATCGGGACGGAGACGTAATCGACGGCGCCGACCGCATAGCCGCGCAGCCGGTCCGGTTCGGCCAGCATAACGGCGGAGACGAAGATGATCGGCGTATTCTGATAGCGCGGATGCTGCCGGATCATGCTGACGAGCTCGAAGCCGTCCTGTTCAGGCATGCAGACGTCCACGAGGATCACGGCGATTTCGGTGCGCAGCAGGTGCTCGAAGGCTTCGCGGGCCGATTGCGCCTTGATGAGGTTTTCCTCGAGCTCTTCGAGAATGACTTCGTAGCTCAGGAGCTTCGCGGGCTGGTCGTCGACGAGGAGGATGTTGACGGGGTTCATGGCCGGATCCTCAGCGGTGCAGCCACATGCGCAGTGCCGACAGGAGCTGCTCGGTGTTGACGGGTTTCGCCAGGTAATCCGACGCACCCGCCTCCAGGCATTTCTCCCTGTCACCCTTCATCGCCTTGGCCGTCAGCGCCAGGATCGGCAACCGCCGGAAGCGGGGCTCCGAGCGAATGACCTGCATCGTCTCATAGCCGTCCATCCCGGGCATCATGATGTCCATCAGCACGATCGCAACGGAGGGTTCGTTGTTGATGACGTCAATGGCTTCGCTGCCGGTCGTCGCCGTCAGCACCCTCATGCCGCGGCGCTCCAGCACGCTGCTGAGGGCGAAGATGTTGCGGGCGTCGTCATCGACGAGCAGCACGGTCTCGCCGACGAGATCCTCGTCCGAGCTGTGCAGTTCCTGCAGCGTCGCCTGCTTTGCCGCCGGAAGATCGGCGACCACCCGGTGCAGGAACAACGCCGTCTCGTCGAGAAGCCGCTCGGGGGACTCCACACCCTTGACCACGACGCTGCGGGCCATGCTGTGGAGCGTCGCATCCTCCTCCGCAGAGAGCTCCCTGCCGGTGAAGACGACCACCGGCACCTCGCCGATCTCGGCATCGTCGCGTATCTGCTCCAGCACGTCGAAGCCCGACATATCGGGAAGAGAAAGATCGAGCACCACGCAGTCGGCGGAATTGCGCCGCAAAGCGGCAAGCGCCTCGGATCCCGAGCCGACGCTGGTGATGTCGATATCGTCATGTCCGAGCAGCGCAGTGACGCTCAAGCGCTCCGCCTCGTCGTCCTCCACGAGCAGCAACTGCTTGCGGCGCGGCTCGGCATAGGCCTTCAGGCGCGACAGCGCCTTGCCGAGACCTTCCGGCGTCGTCGGCTTGCTCATGAAGGCGAAAGCCCCGCGCGTAAGCCCATGCTGCCGATCCTCGTCCAGACTGATGATCTGCACCGGGATATGCCGCGTCTGCGGGTTCTGCTTGAGCTGGCTCAGCACCGTCCAGCCGAGCATATCGGGCAGGAAGATATCGAGCGAGATCGCCGATGGCTTGTAATCCTGCGCCAGCGTCAGCGCGTCGCTGCCGCGCATCGCCACCAGCACCTTGAAACCATTGTCGCGGGCGAGATCGACCAGGACGCGGGCGTAATGCGCGTCGTCCTCGACGACCAGCAGCACCGAGTCACCCGTCGCGATCCGGTGTCGATCGTCTGCGACATGTTCGGTGGGCTTCTCGGCGCGGCGGCTTGCCGCCGCCTCGGCGAATTCCACGACATTCGCCGGCGGCGAAACCGGCCTGGGTGCAACCGCACCGGCGCCGACATAGGTCAGCGGCAGGTAGAGGACGAAGGTGCTGCCGACGCCGGGCGTGCTGCGCAGCTGGATCTCGCCGCCGAGCAGGTTTGCCAGTTCGCGGCTGATCGCCAGCCCGAGGCCGGTGCCGCCATATTTGCGGCTCGTCGAGGCGTCCGCCTGCTGGAATGCCTCGAAGATGATACGCTGTTTTTCCGGCGGGATACCGATGCCGGTATCGACGACTTCAAAGGCGATCACCGACGGCGCGTGCCGGAGCGAGGGGTGATCCGACGACCAGCCGCTCGTCGCCGATGCGACGCGAAGTGTCACGCCGCCCTGCGCGGTGAACTTGAAGGCATTCGACAACAGGTTCTTGAGGATCTGCTGGAGCCGCTTCGAGTCGGTGATAATGCTCTTTGTGACGTCGGCGCCGACCTCGACCGCGAAGGACAGGTTCCGCGTTTCCGCTTCGTGCCGGAACGGTCGCGCCATCACTTCGAGCAGATTGTTGACGAAGATCTCCTCGGCATCGACCGAGACCGTTCCGGACTCGATCTTGGAGAGATCGAGAATATCGCTGATGAGATTGAGCAGATCGGTGCCGGCGCCGTGGATCGTCTTTGCGAACTCGACCTGCTTGCCCGACAGGTTGCCGTCGGGGTTTTCTCCGAGCTGCTGGCCAAGGATGAGGATGGAGTTCAGCGGCGTGCGCAGCTCATGCGACATATTGGCGAGGAATTCGGATTTGTATTTCGAGGTCAGCGCCAGTTCGGTCGCCTTTTCTTCCAGCGCGCGCCGCGCCTGCTCGATCTCCTGGTTCTTGGCCTCGACTTCGACGTTGCGTTCCTCGAGCTGCTGCGCCTTCTGCCCGAGCTGTTCGTTGGTCTGCTGCAGTTCGCGCTGCTGCGTTTGCAGTTCGGCGGCGAGCTGCTGGGATTGCTTCAGCAGGCCTTCGGTCTGCATTGTCGCTTCGATCGAGTTGAGAACGATGCCGATCGAGGTCGTCAGCTGGTCGAGGAAAGAGAGCTGCAGCTCGGTGAATTCGCCTGCGGAGGCGAGTTCGATAACCGCCTTCACCTGGCCCTCGAAATGCACCGGCAGCACGATCGCGCTCCTCGGCAGAGTGGTGAACACGCCGGAGCTGATCGGTACGACATTGTCGGGCAGATCGGTGACGAGGATGCGGCGGGCATCGCTCGCGCACTGGCCAACGAGGCCCTGGCCGAGGTCGAGCCGCGGCGGATGCGCTGCCTCGCCGCCTTGCGCATAGACCGACAGCAGCGACAGGAACGGTTGGCTCTCGTCGGCATCCACCTGGTAGATGACGCCTTGATGGGCGCCGACCAGCGGCGCCAGCTCCGACAGCAGCATCTTGCCGACCAGCGTCAGGTCGCGCTGCCCCTGCAGCATGTTGGTGAAGCGCGCGAGGTTGGTCTTCAGCCAGTCCTGCTCGGTGTTGCGCTCGGTCGTGAGACGCAGGTTGTCGATCATCGTGTTGATGTTGTCCTTGAGCTCGGCCACTTCGCCGCGCGCATCGACCTTGATCGAGCGTGTCAGGTCACCCTTGGTGACGGCGGTCGCCACTTCGGCGATGGCGCGCACCTGTGTCGTCAGGTTGGCGGCGAGCAAGTTGACGTTGCCCGTCAGATCCTTCCAGGTGCCGGCCGTGCCCGGCACGTTCGCCTGGCCGCCGAGGCGGCCCTCGACGCCCACTTCGCGCGCCACCGTGGTCACCTGGTCGGCGAAGGTGGCAAGCGTGTTGGTCATGTTGTTGATGGTTTCGGCAAGGGCCGCCACTTCGCCCTTGGAGGCGACGGTGAGGTTCTGCTTCAAGTCGCCGTTCGCCACCGCCGTCACCACCTTGACGATGCCGCGCACCTGCTCGGTCAGGTTGGCGGCCATGACGTTGACGGTATCAGTCAGGTCCTTCCAGGTGCCGGCGACGCCCGGCACCTGCGCCTGGCCGCCGAGCTTGCCCTCGGTGCCGACTTCGCGGGCAACGCGCGTCACTTCGCCGGCGAAAGCGTTCAGTTGGTCCACCATCGTGTTGATGGTGTTCTTCAGCTCGAGGATTTCACCCTTCACGTCGACGGTGATCTTGCGCGACAGGTCGCCGCGCGCCACGGCCGTCGTCACCTCGGCGATGTTTCGAACCTGGGTCGTCAGATTGGCGGCGAGCAGGTTGACGTTGTCGGTCAGGTCCTTCCACGTACCGGCGACGCCGGGAACGACGGCCTGGCCGCCAAGGCGGCCATCGGTGCCGACTTCACGGGCCACACGCGTCACTTCGCCGGCGAAGGAACGCAGCTGGTCGACCATGGTATTCAGCGTGTCCTTCAGCAGCAGGATTTCGCCGCGCACGTCGACGGTGATCTTGCGCGACAAGTCGCCATTGGCGATCGCGGTCGCCACCTCGGCGATGTTGCGCACCTGTGCCGTCAGGTTGCCGGCCATCGAGTTGACGCTGTCGGTCAGATCCTTCCAGGTGCCGGCCACACCGGAGACCTGCGCCTGACCGCCAAGCTTGCCTTCGGTGCCGACTTCGCGGGCCACACGGGTGACTTCACCGGCGAAGGCGTTGAGCTGATCGACCATCGTGTTGATGGTGTTCTTCAGTTCGAGGATTTCCCCCTTCACGTCGACGGTGATCTTGCGTGACAGGTCGCCGCGCGCCACGGCTGTCGTCACTTCGGCAATGTTGCGAACCTGGCCGGTCAGGTTGGAAGCCATGGAATTGACGTTTTCGGTCAGATCCTTCCAGGTGCCAGCGACACCCGGCACCTGCGCCTGGCCGCCGAGCTTGCCTTCGGTACCGACTTCGCGGGCGACGCGCGTCACTTCCGAGGCGAAGCGGTTCAGCTGATCCACCATGGTGTTCAGCGTTTCCTTGAGCTCGAGGATTTCGCCCGAGACCGACACTGTGATCTTCTTCGACAGGTCGCCATTGGCGATGGCGGTCGAGACTTCGGCGATGTTGCGCACCTGCGCCGTCAGATTGCCCGCCATCGAGTTGACGCTGTCGGTCAGGTCCTTCCAGGTGCCGGCGACGCCGAGCACATTCGCCTGGCCGCCGAGCCGCCCCTCGGTGCCGACCTCGCGGGCGACGCGCGTCACCTCGCCGGCAAAGCCGTTCAGCTGATCGACCATGGTGTTGATGGTCTCCTTCAGCTCCAGGATTTCGCCCGAAACCGGGACGGTAATCTTCTTCGACAGGTCGCCCTGAGCAACCGCGGTCGCGACTTCGGCAATGTTACGCACCTGGCCGGTCAGGTTGGAGGCCATGGAATTGACGCTGTCGGTCAGGTCCTTCCAGGTGCCGGCGACACCGCGCACATTGGCCTGGCCGCCGAGCCGGCCTTCCGTGCCGACTTCACGGGCGACGCGCGTCACCTCGCCGGCAAAACCGTTCAACTGGTCGACCATCGTGTTGATGGTTTCCTTCAGTTCCAGGATTTCGCCCGAAACCGGGACGGTGATCTTCTTCGACAGGTCGCCATTGGCGATCGCGGTCGAAACCTCGGCGATGTTGCGCACCTGCGCCGTCAGGTTGCCGGCCATCGAGTTGACGTTTTCGGTCAGGTCCTTCCAGGTGCCGGCGACGCCGCGCACATTGGCCTGGCCGCCGAGCCGGCCTTCCGTGCCGACTTCGCGGGCGACGCGCGTCACTTCCGAAGCAAAGGCGTTCAGCTGGTCGACCATCGTATTGATGGTTTCCTTCAGCTCCAGGATTTCGCCCGAGACCGAAACAGTGATCTTCTTCGACAGGTCGCCATTGGCGATGGCGGTCGAGACTTCGGCGATGTTGCGCACCTGCGCCGTCAGGTTCGAGGCCATCGAATTGACGTTGTCGGTCAGGTCCTTCCAGGTGCCGGCGACGCCTGGCACCTGCGCCTGACCGCCGAGCCGACCCTCGGTACCGACCTCGCGGGCGACGCGCGTCACCTCACCGGCGAAGCCGTTGAGCTGATCGACCATGGTGTTGATGGTTTCCTTGAGCTCCAGGATTTCGCCCGAGACGTCGACGGTGATCTTGCGCGACAGATCGCCGCGCGCCACGGCCGTCGTCACTTGGGCGATGTTGCGCACCTGGGCCGTCAGATTGCCGCACATGGCGTTGACGCTGTCGGTCAGATCCTTCCAGGTGCCGGCCACACCCGGCACCAGCGCCTGGCCGCCAAGCTTGCCTTCGGTGCCGACCTCGCGGGCCACGCGCGTCACTTCCGAAGCGAAGGAGCGCAGCTGGTCGACCATGGTGTTGATCGCTTCCTTCAGCTGCAGGATTTCGCCGCGCACGTCGACGGTGATCTTCTTGGAAAGGTCGCCGTTGGCAACGGCGATCGTCACTTCGGCGATGTTGCGCACCTGCGCCGTCAGGTTCGACGCCATCGAGTTGACGCTTTCGGTCAAGTCCTTCCAGACGCCGGTCACCTCGGACACCTGCGCCTGGCCGCCGAGTTTTCCGTCGGTGCCGACCTCGCGGGCGACGCGCGTCACCTCCGAGGTGAAGACGCTCAGCTGCTTGATCATCGTGTTGACGATATCCGCCGAGCGCAAGAATTCGCCCTTGAGCGGCCGGCCGTCGACGTCGAGCGGCACGGTCTGCAGCAGGTCACCCTTGGCGACCGCGGTGATCGTGCGCGTCACCGCCGTCGTCGGCCACAGGAGATCGTCGATCAGGCCGTTGATCGATCCTTCCATCTCGGACCAAGACCCATCGGAAAGGCCGAAGCGCACCCGTGTGCTCGTTCGCCCGTCGCGGCCGACGACCTGGCCGACATGTTCGAGCTGCTGGGCCATGCGCTGGTTGGCGGCAATAATGTCGTTGAGGGCGTCGGCGATCTTGCCGGTGACGCCGGTGAGATCAGAGCGCATCCGCACGGAGAAATCACCGCGCCTGACCGCGACCAGAACCTCGAGAAGAGCGCTGGCGTCATCGAACGCCATGGTTTTGTGATCGTGCCCATTGAGGCTCTCTACCGCAGCGTTGTCACGCGCGAATTCGCTGGTTTGGTTGCTCACGAAAATCCCCCTCTTCGAAGACTGGTAATTTAGTGCTCAACTTGGAAAATGGTATGGGCCATCCCCGGTAGAGCTTATCATGGTTTGTTATTCAAAATGAACTTAATAGCTGCATAAACCCAAAGCCCTGTACGAAGCCGGCTTTGCCGTTTTTCGCGCAGGCTGGAACCGTTCTCCGCCGGCCGTCGTTTCCGTCCTGACAATGGAGAGCGACATGTCGAACGTCTCGAGGACCGGCAAGGAAGAGATCAACAACGCGACCAGCCCGACCACCTTTGGAAAATCGGTCGAAAGCCAGGCGCAAATCCAGGATGCGGCGGCGGAAGCCTCGCCCGATGCCGGCGATGAAATGCTCAACATCTACCGGCTGGAACCGATCGCCGCCCCCGACGATCCGAGATGGGACAATGCCCCCGGCCATGGCATCGTTGTCGTCGCCGCCAGAACGCCTGGCGATGCCAGGATCGTCGCCGCGGCGCGCGAACTCGATTTCATGGAAGTGGATGCGGCGCCCGCCGAGGATGTGACGACGGCCAATGCCAGTGCCTTCCGCGATGACAAGCTCTATACTGTCATCGAGATCGACCGGAACAGGCGCGATATCAAACGCGGCATCCTGGAGGGTACGGTCTCGGTCGACACGATCCGGTCGGTTGAACCGGATTAGAGCCCGCCTCTTTCATTGGAGTTCTCATGAATACCGCCAATCTGCAGCTCAAGGGCCTGATCATGGCGATGGCGTCCATATGCGACGCGATCGTCGAGAAAGAACTGCTCACCCGCCAGGAGCTCAATGTCGCGCTGTCGAAAGCCATGAAGGCCATCGAGGAAGACGACGATCATGAGCTTTCGGACGCCAACCGCGCTGCGATCCTGTTTCCTATCCGTGTCTTGCAGGTTGCCGAGCAGGCCGCCGGAAAGGGCGAGCAGCGGACTTTTTCGGACTATGCCAAGCTCGTGGGAAAGCTGAGCTGAGCGTGTTCGAGGGATTTACCCTTGAGGCTGTCGACGTCGAGCCCAGGCCGGCTGCGGACCCATCACGGGGCCGGTCCTGACCGTGGCAGCCTGACCTCTTCGAAAATCCTTGTTGCAATTCAGTCGCAATTGCAGAATAGATAGATACGAGGCTCATCAGCAATAATTGCAAATGCGTCGCATTTACATCGGTGAACTTGTTATCGGCCGTCGCTGTGCGTGCCGAACGGTTGATGGGGCAAAAGAAGGGAATATTCATGCTTAGTTGCCTAAGACGCAGAGTCATAACCGGAATGGTGGCCGTTGCCGCACTCGGCCTGATGGCCGGCGGTGCCGCCGCGCAGGAGAAATTCAAAGCGGTGACCACCTTCACCGTCATTGCCGACATGGCAAAGAACGTTGCCGGCGATGCCGCGATCGTGGAATCGATCACCAAGCCCGGGGCCGAGATCCACGGCTATCAGCCGACGCCGGGTGATATCCAGCGGGCGCAGGGCGCCCAGATCCTCTTGTCGAACGGCCTCAATCTCGAGCTGTGGTTTCAGAAATTTTTCCGGAACCTGAAAGATGTTCCCGACGTCGTGGTCTCCACAGGCGTCGAGCCGATGGGCATCAGCGAAGGCCCCTATAGCGGCAAACCGAATCCGCATGCCTGGATGTCGCCGAAGAACGCGATCATTTATGTCGACAACATCCGCGATGCCTTCGTCAAATACGATCCTGAGAATGCCGAGGTCTACAAGGCCAATGCGGAGGCCTACAAGAAGGAGATCGAGGCGACCGTTGCGCCGATCCGCCAGAAGCTGGGTACCATCCCCGAGGATAAGCGCTGGCTTGTATCGAGCGAAGGGGCCTTCTCTTATCTCGCTCGCGACTTCGGCTTGAAGGAACTCTATCTATGGCCGATCAATGCCGATCAGCAGGGCACGCCGCAACAGGTCCGCAAAGTCGTCGATGCCGTCAGGGCCAATAAGATCCCTGCCGTGTTCAGCGAGAGCACGGTGTCGGACAAGCCGGCCCGGCAGGTCGCCCGTGAAACCGGCGCCCATTATGGCGGCGTGCTCTATGTCGACTCCTTAAGTGAAGCCGACGGCCCCACGCCGACCTATATCGACCTGCTGCGCGTCACCTCCGATACCATCGTCAAGGGCCTTGCCGAAGGCCTGTCGCAATGAACGCGATCGTTTCCCCTGTTTTCCCCGCATCTTCGGATGCGGGGGCCGGCATTGCCGTGACGGACGCCACGGTCACCTATCGCAACGGCCACACGGCGCTGCGCGACGCCAGCTTCCAGACCCCCACCGGCACCATCACCGCGCTTGTCGGCGTCAATGGTTCCGGCAAGTCGACCCTGTTCAAGGCGATCATGGGCTTCGTGCGCCTCGCCAGGGGCGAGATTTCGGTGCTCGGCATGCCGGTCGAACAAGCGCTGCGGAAAAATCTCGTCGCCTATGTGCCGCAATCGGAAGAGGTCGACTGGAATTTTCCGGTGCTGGTCGAGGACGTCGTCATGATGGGGCGCTACGGCCATATGGGGATGATGCGCATTCCGAAAGCGGCCGACCACGACGCTGTGTCCAAGGCGCTTGCCCGCGTCAACATGAGCGAATTCCGCAAGCGCCAGATCGGCGAGCTTTCCGGCGGCCAGAAGAAACGCGTTTTCCTCGCTCGCGCGCTGGCGCAGGACGGTCGCGTCATCCTGCTCGACGAACCCTTCACCGGCGTCGACGTCAAGACCGAAGAGGCCATCGTCAAATTGCTCCGCTCGCTACGCGACGAAGGCCGGGTGATGCTGGTCTCGACGCATAATCTCGGCAGCGTGCCGGAATTCTGCGACCGCACGGTGCTGATCAAAGGTACGGTACTGGCCCACGGCTCCACAGACGAGACCTTTACACAGGAAAACCTCGAGAAAACCTTCGGCGGCGTGCTTCGCCATCTCGTGTTGAATGGCTCAGGCGGCAAGCCATATCCCGTCGGCATCCTCACCGACGACGAGCGGCCGCTGGTCCTGCGGGAGGGCAAACTGCTCGCGCATGTCCAGGCGGACGAAAGCGGGGATCAAGGCTGATGGCCGCCATTCTCGAACCTTTCACCTATGACTACATGCTGAATGCCATGTGGGTCTCGGCTCTAGTCGGCGGTGTCTGCGCCTTCCTCTCCTGTTATCTGATGCTCAAGGGCTGGTCGCTGATCGGCGACGCGCTCTCGCATTCTATCGTGCCGGGTGTCGCCGGCGCCTATATGATCGGACTTCCCTTCTCGATCGGCGCATTCTTCTCCGGCGGCCTTGCCGCCGCGGCGATGCTCTTCCTCAACCAGCGCACCAAACTGAAGGAAGACGCCATCATCGGCCTGATCTTCTCCTCCTTCTTCGGGCTTGGCCTGTTCATGGTATCGCTGAGACCGACAGCAGTGAACATCCAGACGATCGTGCTCGGCAACATCCTCGCAATCACGCCCGAGGACACGCTCCAGCTTGCCATCATCGGCTTCGTTTCGCTCGCCATCCTGCTGGTGAAATGGAAGGACCTGATGGTCGTCTTCTTCGACGAGACCCACGCCCGTTCAATCGGGCTCAATCCAACGCGGCTCAAGATCATGTTTTTCACGCTGCTGTCGGCCTCGACGGTCGCGGCCCTCCAGACCGTCGGCGCCTTTCTCGTCATCTGTATGGTGGTGACGCCGGGCGCAACGGCTTACCTCCTGACGGATCGTTTCCCGCGGCTGCTCGTCATCGCCGTAGCGATCGGGACAGCGACCAGCTTCGTCGGCGCCTATGTGAGCTATTTCCTCGACGGCGCGACCGGCGGCATCATCATCGTTTTCCAGACGTTGATCTTCCTTGCCGCCTTCTTCCTGGCGCCCAAGCACGGAATGCTGGCGAGCCGGCGCAGGGCTGCTCAAGCGCTGGAGACATCTCCATGAACGGTCTCGCCGCCTTGCTAGTGCCGTTCCAGTTCGATTTTATGATCAACGCCCTGATCATCTCGGTGCTGATCGCCATCCCGACAGCGCTGCTCTCCTGCTTTCTCGTGCTCAAGGGCTGGGCGTTGATGGGCGACGCCATGAGCCATGCCGTATTCCCGGGCGTGGTGATTGCCTATATCGCCGGCTTTCCTTTCGCGATCGGCGCCTTTGCGGCCGGGATGGTCTGCGCGCTTGCCACCGGTTTCCTCAAGGATAACAGCCGCATCAAGCAGGACACGGTGATGGGCATCGTATTTTCGGGCATGTTCGGGTTCGGCCTGGTTCTCTATGTGAAGATCCAGTCCGAGGTGCATCTCGATCACATCCTCTTCGGCGACATGCTCGGCATCGGCTTTCCCGACATCGTGGAAACGGGAGCCGTTGCGCTGCTGACCGCCGCCATCGTCGCCATCAAGTGGCGTGACCTGCTGCTGCACGCGTTCGACCCGGCGCAAGCGAGAGCGGTCGGGCTGAGGGTGAACCTGCTTCACTACGGCCTGCTCTGCCTGATTTCATTGACGATCGTGGCAGCGCTTCGGTCGGTCGGCATCATTCTCGCCATCTCGCTGCTGATTGCACCAGGCTCCATCGCCTATCTGCTGACGCGCCGCTTCAGTACGATGCTCGTTTTTTCGGTCGCAATCGCGGTGATCACGGCTTTTGCAGGCGTCTATCTCTCCTTCTTTATTGACAGCGCGCCGGCCCCGACCATCGTACTTCTGTTCGCGATCGTCTTTATCGGAGCCTTCCTCCATGCCACGCGCAAGGCCGCACGGATCGAAACCCAGGAGGCAAGCTGAGGATGAGCGACCGCCTGCCTCCGGAACGGCGCCTGCGCCCGCCGCATGTCGGTGCCGTCGATTTTTGCGATAAGTTGATTTAATCGGTCTTGTTTTCCGGCTGCTCCTGTGGCTATACCCCGGCCGCATATACTCACGCACCGGGGATTTCTTCGTGACCAACCTCAAATCGCTCCTGGCCGCCTCCGGCCTCTCCGCCCTGATCGGCCTTGCCGCAACGCCGTCTCTGGCGGGTTCGACCACCTATCCGCTGACGCTGGAAAACTGCGGCGCAGAGGTGACGTTCAAGAAGGCACCCGAGCGGGCGATCGGCCTCGGCCAGAACAGCGCGGAAATCCTGCTGCTGCTCGGCCTTCAGGACAAGATGGTCGGCACCGCCTTCTGGCCGAGCAAGGTGCTGCCACAGCTCGCCGAGGCCAATGCCAAGGTCAAGCTTCTGACCGTTGAGATGCCGACCTTTGAATCGATGCTTGCCGAAAATCCCGATTTCGTCGCGGCGGCGCTGCCGAGCCTGGTCGGGCCGAACAGCAAGGTCGCCAAGCGCGAGGATTTCGACAAGGTCGGCGTCGCCACCTATCTCTCGCCCAGCACCTGCCTCAGCACCAAGGATGTCAAGGACCAGTACGGCAGCCGCGGCGAGCTGTGGAACATGGATCTTCTCTACAAGGAGATCGACGAGCTCTCGCAGATCTTCGACGTCGCCGACCGCGGTGAGGCCCTGATCGCCGATTTCAAGGCGCGTGAAGCCAAGCTGCGCGGAAGCGCTGCCAAGGACGGGCAGAAACTGTCCTACGTCTTCTGGTTCTCCAGCCCCAGCCCGTCGGCCGATGCCTATGTCGGCGGCAAGAACAGCGCCTCCGGCTTCATCGCCGACCTGCTCGGTGGACGCAATGCGATCGACGCGGCAGCGGAATGGCCGACCATCGGCTGGGAAGGCATCATCGCCTCCAATCCCGATGTCATTGTCGTCGCCAGCCTCGATCGCAACCGCTGGGAGCTCGACAAGCCTGAGGCCAAGATCAAGTTCCTGAACACCGATCCTGCCGTCAGCCAGATCCCTGCCGTCAAGAACAAGGCGCTGCTCGTCATGGACGGCCAGGCGATGAACCCGACCATCCGCACGATCTACGGCGCCGAACAGGTGGCCGAACAGTTGAAGGCCCTCGGTCTGCTGAAGTGACCGAGGCGGGACGTCTCTTCCGGCAACTGGGAGCGGTCACCGCACTGCTTCTGGCTTCCCTCTGCCTCATCGCTGTCGCCATCGGCGTCAGCGTCGGAATCGGCGATCTGCCGATTCCGCTCGCGACCACATTTTCCGCCGTCACCAACCGGCTCGGTTGGACCGCGGTCGAGCTCAATCGCATCCACGAGACTGTCATCTGGGACTATCGCCTGAGCCGGGCACTCGTCGCCGCCTTCTGCGGCGCGGGGCTGGCCCTGTCGGGCGCTATCATGCAGTCGCTGCTGCGCAACCCGCTTGCCGAACCCTATGTGCTCGGCATCTCCGCCGGGGCTTCCACCGGCGCCGTCGCAATCGTCATCCTGGGGCTCGGCGCCGGCGCGGTGTCGCTGTCGGCCGGCGCCTTTGCCGGCGCATTCGCAGCCTTCTTCTTCGTGGCGCTGCTCTCGAACGGCACGCGCGGCGGCGCGGACCGCACCATCCTCGCCGGTGTCGCCGCATCGCAGCTCTTCAACGCATCGACCTCCTATATCGTCACCACTTCGGCCAATGCGCAGCAGGCCCGCGACGTCATGTTCTGGCTGCTCGGCAGTTTCGGCGGCGTGCGCTGGCCGGAGTTCGCGCTGGTCTCGATCGTCGTTGGCATCGGTCTCGCCGCCTGTCTGTTCTACGCCCGCGTGCTTGACGCCTTCGCTTTCGGCGACGAGGCGGCCTCCTCGCTCGGCGTCAATGTCGGCCGCGCGCGAATGGCACTCTTCGCGCTGACCGCAATGATGACGGCGACGATCGTCAGCATGGTCGGCTCGATCGGCTTCGTCGGGCTTGTCGTGCCGCATGTCGCCCGCTTCATCGTCGGGCCGCTTCATATCCGCCTCCTGCCGGCCTGTGCCATTGCAGGGGCGATCTTCATGGTGTTCGCCGATATCGCCGCCCGCGCCCTCATTCCCGGCCAGATCTTGCCGATCGGCGTCGTCACCGCCTTGGTCGGCGTTCCCTTCTTCTCGATCATCCTCTACCGGTTTCAGCGCGCGTCATGAGCATCAAGGCCGACAACCTCACCTGGAAAATTGGCAGGAAGACCATTCTGGACGGCGTTTCCATGGAGGCGCAGCCTGGCCGGATGCTCGGACTGCTCGGGCCGAACGGCTCCGGCAAGACCTCGCTACTGCGGCTTCTCGCCGGCCTGAAGCGGCCGCATTCCGGCCGCGTCACGCTCGACCGCAGCGATATCGGCAAGATCAGCCGTCGCTCGATCGCCCGGCGCATCGCCTTCGTCGAACAGCACGCCACGACCAACGCCAATCTGAAGGTCGTCGACGTCGTCAAGCTCGGAAGGTTTCCGCACCGCTCCATGTTTTCCGGCTGGACCAAGGCTGACGAAGAGGCGGTCGAAGCGGCACTCGCCCGCGCCGGCATGGCGGACAAGCGCGACGACCGCTGGCAGAGCCTGTCGGGCGGCGAAAAGCAGCGTACCCATATCGCCAGGGCGCTCGCCCAGTCGCCGCAGGAGCTGATCCTTGACGAACCCACCAACCATCTCGATATCCAGCACCAGATCGGCCTGATGCGGCTCGTCTCCGGCCTGCCGATCACCAGCATTGTCGCTTTGCACGATCTCAACCATGCCGCCATGTTCTGCGATGAGCTTGTCATCATGCAGCAGGGCAGGATCGTCGCCTCCGGCGCGCCTGAGGACGTGCTGAGCGAAAAGCTCCTGCGCGAGGTCTTCTCGATCGAGGCGCGCGTCGAAGCCTCGCCCTATCATTCCCGCCCGCACATCCACTATCTCAAGTGAGAGCAGTTAGAACAGGATGATTTTAGGCCCGGTTGGCCTAAAGTCTGAATGTCGTCCGAAAACCGCTCACACTTTTCGGCATCATGCTCTAGACGGCGGTGCCGGCATCATAGCTAACAACGACGCATATTGCGGGGTTCATTTGTCCACGCAGGTCGATTTTGCCGCGTCTAGGCGAACGTTCTGCACGAATACCTGCAGTGCTGGCCACATTTCCCAATAGTAACGATTCAGCGCTGGATTAACATGGTCGAGAACGGGGTGAGGCTGGCCCATAATCGCGGCCATATCGATTTCAAACGCGCTCATGTCGCCGAACGGTCGCTTGAAATCGACCACGGGCGCGGGATAGCCTTCACCGGCGACGATCGAGATGATCTGGCTGTCCGGCCATTCGAATCTCAGGTGGTGCAGGAGTTGGAGATGCTGGCGGGTGAATTGAAAATAGCCATCTGGCTCAAGGCGTGGCATTTCTGCCAGATATGAACTAATCCGTGCGCCCGGCAATCCAGCGAGATCGTTCCGAAGCCGGTGTTGCATCGTCGCATTATCGAGATGGTCGAGGTGATATTGTCCGTCCGCTAGCCCGCAATTCGCAAGAGCCCAAGTCAGCAGCGTCGAGACTTCGCGGTGAAATCGGGCGATAGCAATTCGATCACTCGTGCCGATGATCGGGCCGAGGTCAGCGGCCACATCGTCGCTGCCATATGGAGCGAGTGGATTGACAACAGCCCCCCCGCTTTCGATCGAAGTGTTCCACGCAAACTGCAGTTTCCGCAATGCCTCGATGTGCTGAGGTGTGATGGTCAGCGCAGGGTCTTCTGGATCGGCGTAGATCCGATGTTCGGCGTGCCACTGCCAGGCGATCCAGGCCGGCCAGGAAAGCACAGCCACGATCAGAGCGAGCCAAAAAAGCCGCCACTCGAATACCATTTGAGAGTTCTCCCGGTATCAATACGCAGAGATGGCTATCGGGTCTTGGTAGGCGTTGGCAAGTTCCGTATGCGTGTCGCTCCGCTTGCTGGGGCAACCTCCATGCGCTGCAGTGAAGAATACTTCCCATAGTGCATCCTCTTCCTGACGACTCAGGATCAATGATGCACCATCACACTCAGGGACTACACACCTAGTGACACGCTCATGTCACGATCTGCAGCGGCAGAGCGGTGGTCTTCTTGATCGTCCTCAGGACGATGCTCGATTTGACCGAGGCCAGATTGTCGGTGACCCGGATCATTCGTTCGAGAAACTGGCTGAGATGGTCGAGATCGCGCGTCATCACCTTCATCAGAAAATCGGCGTCACCGGTCTGCGAATAACATTCCAGGATCTCCGGCGCGGTCTCGATGAAGCGATGGAGCCGCTCGTTTCCGCCTTCCGTATGCGCGCGCAGACTGACGAGCGTATGGGCGACGACGCTGAAACCCAGTTTTGCGGGATTGAGGATGGCGACGACGCTCTGGATATATTGCTCCTTGCGCAGCCGTTCCAAACGGCGCGCGCATTGGGTGGCGGAGAGATTGACCTTCTGCGACAGCTCGCCCTGAGTCATTTCGCTGTTCTGCTGAAGCGCGGCGAGCAATTTGATATCGAACTGGTCAAGCATGGATCACCCGAGGTGAGGGGAATTTCGGCATAGTATAGCCATATGACGCAGAATGTCTGCATGTGTACATTGAAACAGGCAGAAAATCGCAGAATTTCGCCGCGAAACTTCAGCTAATCTCCAAACAACAGATAAAAACGGAGGTGGACCTGTGTTTGAAGAACTGAATAGCCGGCCGGCCGACAGCCTGCTTGCCCTCATCAAGGCCTTCCAGGCCGACGAACGAACCGGAAAGATCGACCTCGGCGTCGGCGTCTATCGCGACGCCATGGGCCGCACGCCGGTCATGCGGGCCGTGAAGGCGGCGGAGCAGTTTCTTCTGGAGACGCAGGACAGCAAGAAATATCTCGGCCCGGAAGGCGATCTGCACTTTGTCCGTCTGCTGCAGCCGATCATTTTCGGGCAATCGCCGGCCTTCGGTGAGCGTCTTGTCGGCATCCAGACGCCGGGCGGCAGCGGCGCGCTGCGTCTCGGCGCGGAACTCATTCAGACGGCAAATCCATCGGCGAAGGTTTTGCTCGGCACGCCGAGCTGGCCCAACCATGCGCCGATTTTCGGTGCGGCGCGCCTCACCGTAAAGGAATATTCCTTCGTCGATCTCTCCTCGCAACAGGTGAAATTCGAAAGCGTGGTCGAGGCCCTGTCTTCCGCCAATGAAGGCAATGTCGTGCTTCTTCACGGCTGCTGCCACAATCCGACCGGCATCGATTTCACCATGGAAGAGTGGCGCCGAATTGCCGAACTGCTCGTCGCCCACAAGCTCGTGCCCTTCATCGATCTTGCCTATCAGGGGCTCGGTGACGGTCTCGAACAGGATGCAGCGCCGACGCGCATGATCCTCGATGCGGTCGACGAGGCGCTGATCGCCTATTCCTGCGACAAGAATTTCGGCCTCTATCGCGAGCGCGTCGGCGCGCTCTATGTCATGACCCGCAATGCCGATGACATAGGGAAAGCCGAAAGCAACATGGCCGCGCTCGCCCGGGTGAACTGGTCCATGCCGCCGGATCATGGCGCCGCCATCGTCCGGACCATTCTCGAAAGCGCCGAAATGTCGGCGATGTGGCGCGCCGAGCTCGAAGAAATGTGCGGGCGCGTCAACGGCAATCGCGCGGCACTTGCCGCCGCCGCGCCCGATCTCGCTTTCATCAGCCGCCAGCGCGGCCTGTTCTCCAATCTCGCCATGTCAAAGGATATGGCGGCGGCGCTGCGAGCCAGGCACGGCATCTACATGGCCGATTCCGGGCGAATGAATCTTGCCGGCATGCAGCCGGCCGACGCCGGCGCCATCGTCGCCGCACTTCGAGCCGAAGGTTACTTGAAGCAATAGTGACATAACCGAACTCAAGTCATTGGATTTCCAAATGAACAGGAAAGAAACGACCGGCCAGGCGATCGCCCGATCGCTTGTCGCCCATGGAATCGACACGGTCTTCGGCATTCCGGGCGCCCACATGTATGACTTCAATGACGCGCTTTACGGCGCCGGTGACAAGCTTCGCTTCATCCATACCAGGCATGAACAGGGTGCCGGCTATATGGCCTACGGCTATGCCAAGTCTACCGGCCGGATTGGTGCCTATACCGTTGTCCCCGGCCCGGGCGTCCTCAATTCCGGCGCGG
Organism: Rhizobium sp. M10; assembly: GCF_002531955.1. Lineage (NCBI taxonomy): Bacteria > Pseudomonadati > Pseudomonadota > Alphaproteobacteria > Hyphomicrobiales > Rhizobiaceae > Rhizobium > Rhizobium sp. M10. Next base: position 127,242 of record NZ_NWTA01000015.1, read on the forward strand.
CTCTCTGCACCGCTTATGGCGCCAATGCGCCGGTGCTCTGCATCACCGGCAACATCATGTCCCACCTGATCGGGCAAGGCAGAGGACAGCTCCACGAACTGCCGGACCAGCTTGCGACGATGCGCGGGATCACAAAGACGGCGGAGCGCATCAACCACCAGTCCGAGGCCGGTCCGGTCATATCAGAGATCATCGGCAAAATGCTCTCCGGACGCCAAGGCCCGGGAGCAGTCGAAGCACCGTGGGATGTATTCGGACAATCCGGCCCGGAAACCGATCTCCCCCTTGGCACGAGAGCCGCTCATCCGGCCGTCAATCCCGATCAGATCGCCGCCGCGGCGGCGCTGATTTCAGGCGCTCGGAATCCGATGATCATGGTCGGCGGCGGCGCCGCGGATGCCGGCGCCGACATCGCAGCACTTGCGGAGCTCTTGCAGGCGCCGGTCACCTCCCACCGCTCCGGCAAGGGCATCGTCGCCGACGACCATCCGAACTATCTGAATTTCGTCGCCGCCTACGAATACTGGAAGAAGGTCGACGTGCTGATCGGGATCGGCAGCCGGCTCGAATTGCAGTTCATGCGGTGGAAGTGGCTGCCCAAAAGCCTCAAGATCATCCGCATCGATATCGATCCGACCGAGATGGTCCGCCTCAAGCCCGATGTCGGCATCGTCGCTGATGCGAGCGATGGAACGCAGGCACTGACCGCTGCGTTGGCAGGTGCCAGCCGCGAGGATCGCGCGCGCGAATTCGCCGAACTGAATGAAGAGGCGAGATCTCGTTTTTCGGCGGTGCAGCCGCAGCTCGCCTATCTCGATGTCATTCGCGAGGCTCTGCCGCGAGACGGCTTCTTCGTCGAGGAAATCAGCCAGATGGGCTTCACCGCCCGATTTGCCTTCCCGGTCTACGGCCCGCGCCAATATGTGACATGCGGCTATCAGGACAATCTCGGTTTCGGCTTCAACACCGCCCTCGGCGTAAAGGTCGCCAACCCCGATAAAGCCGTTATCTCCGTTTCCGGTGACGGCGGCTTCATGTTCGGCGTTCAGGAACTTGCCACAGCCATCCAGCACAAGATCGCCGTCATCGCCATCGTCTTCAACAATTCGGCCTATGGCAATGTGTTGCGCGACCAGAAGCAGGCCTACAAAGGCCGCTATCTCGGCTCGGAACTCACCAATCCGGATTTCGTCGCTCTTGGCGAGAGCTTCGGCGTCAAATCCTTTAAGGCGACCAGTCCCGGCGAATTGAGAGAGGTATTGCATAAGGCCCTCTCGCTCAATGAACCCGTGCTCATCGAGGTTCCGATCGAAAAAGGATCCGAGGCGAGCCCCTGGCCCTTCATTCATCCGGCACCACACGCCGAATGAAGCCTGTCATGGCGACGGCCCCCTAAGGAAGACCGTCGCCAGCGGCGGCAGCGTCAGCGAGACGGAGACGGGCCTGCCGTGGGCGGGGATGGGTTCGCTCGAGACTGCACCATTGACGAGCCCGGAGCCGCCATATTCGCGCGCATCCGTCGTTATGCGCTCGATCCACACGCCATCATGCGGCACGCCGATCCTGTAGCCGTAACGCGGCACCGGCGTGAAGTTCGAGACGACGAGGACGGATGAAGAGCGGTCAGGAGCATAACGCAGCATGCCGAGAACGGAATTGACGGCATCGTCGGCCGCCGCCCATTCGAAGCCCTCGGGGTGAAAATCGCCGAACTGCAGTGCCGGCTCTTCGCCGTAGAGGCTGTTCAGATCCTTCACCAGACGCTGGATGCCGACATGAGCCGGCCGGTCCAGCACATCCCAGCTCACCGAAGCATCGTGGTTCCATTCGCCCGGCTGGGCGACTTCGCTTCCCATGAACAGCAGCTTCTTGCCGGGATGGCCCCACATGAAGGCGAGATAGCTGCGCAGATTGGCGAATTTCTGCCAGTCGTCGCCCGGCATCTTCGTCAGCAGCGAGCCTTTCCCGTAGACCACCTCATCATGGGAAATCGGCAGGATGAAACGCTCGGAATAGGCATAGATCATGCCGAAGGTCATCGTGCCGTGGTGATAGCTCCGGTAGACGGGGTCCTTTTCGATATAACTCAGGCTGTCGTGCATCCAGCCCATGTTCCATTTGATATCGAAGCCGAGCCCGCCCTCCTCCGGCGGCTTGGTCACACCCGGCCAGGCCGTCGATTCCTCGGCGATGGTCATGGCATGCGGGCAACGCTCGTGAACGATGCTGTTGAGGTGCTTGAAGAACTCCACCGCCTCCAGATTCTCGCGCCCGCCATATTGATTTGGGATCCACTCCCCCTCGTTGCGGCTGTAATCGCGGTAGAGCATCGAGGCGACGGCGTCGACGCGCAAGCCGTCGACGTGGTAGCGCTCGAGCCATTCCAGCGCGCTGGCGATCAGGAAGCCCTTCACCTCGTTGCGGCCGAGATTGTAGATCATCGTATTCCAGTCGCGATGAAAACCTTCGCGCGGGTCCTCGTGCTCGTAGAGCGCACTGCCGTCGAAGCGGGCAAGGCCCCAGACGTCGGTGGGAAAGTGAGCCGGCACCCAATCGAGGATGACACCGATACCGGCGCCATGACATCGGTCGACGAAATAGGCGAAATCTTCCGGCGTTCCGTATCGGCCGGTCGGGGCAAACAGCCCGAGCGGCTGGTATCCCCAGGAGCCGCCGAAGGGATGCTCCATGATCGGCAGCAATTCGATATGGGTAAATCCCATGTCGCGGACATAGGGAACAAGCCGCTGGCTGAGCTCGGCCCAATCGAGATAGCTGTTGCCGTCCTGCCGGTCGCGAAGCCAGGAGCCGGCATGCACCTCGTATACGGAGATCGCGCCTTCGAGCCTGGCCTGCCGGTCGCGGCCTTTCATCCAACCGTCATCGGTCCATCGAAACGGCGTCGACGATGCAACGATGGAGGCGGTGGACGGGGCGGCCTCGCTTGCCCGCGCGACAGGATCGGCCTTTTGCGGCAGGCAGGTCCCTTGCGCGTCGACGATCTCGAACTTGTATCTTTCGCCGGGGGCTAGACGTGGGACGAACAGCTCCCATACGCCGGCCGATTGCCTGAGCCGCATCGGGTTGCGCCGGCCATCCCAAGCGTTGAAGTCGCCGACGACCGAGACACGCCGCGCATTCGGCGCCCAGACGGCGAAACGAACGCCCGGTATGTCGTCAATCGACATCGCCACGGCGCCGAGCGTCCGGCTCAGGCTGTAATGGGTCCCCTCGGATATCAGGTGAAGGTCGAGCTCACCGAGCAGAAGACCGAAGCTGTAAGGATCCTCCGTGACCTGCTCCCCATCCGGCCATTGGATCCGCAACCGGTATCCCATTCTCGAACCCGTCGTCGCTGCGAACAGGCCGGAGGGGTGAGCGATGCTGAAAGGCGTTACCACCCTGCCGCTCGCCGCCTCGATGAGATCGATCGCTTCGGCGCCTGGCAGATAGACGCGCACGATCGTCATCCCGCCACTCTCGTGCGGTCCGAGGATCGAGAATGGATCGCCATGGCGCCCCTCGATCAAGGCCCAAAGCGCATCGTGTCCGATGCCTGAGAGAAGTTCCGAACGTTCGATATTCATGCATTGACCCCCGCTAAGCGCGATACGATTTCGGTAAGGCCGGCGAGCGGGATCGGCAGCCATTTCGGCCTGTTGCGGGCCTCATAGGCGATCTCGTAGGCGGCCTTTTCGAGAAGAAAGGCATCAAGAAGCCTCCGTCGTTGATCGGGCGGCATGGCAAGCGCCTTCGACGCCGACACCGCCTGCCAATAGGCATCGATAAAGGCCGCCTCGGCGTTGCGTCCGAAACGGGCGATGGCGTCGCGGCGGACCTCGTTTTCATGTTCGGTGACAGCGTCATTATCGAGCTGGGCGGTGGCGACGAGATAGCTCAGCGACCTGAGAAGGCCGGCGACGTCGCGCAAGGGAACCGTCTTGGCACGGCGCTCGGCCAGATTTTTCGCCGGCTCGCCCTCGAAGTCGATGATGACGGCATCGCCCTCGCTGACCAGGATCTGGCCGAGATGGAAGTCGCCATGGGTGCGCGTCATCAGCGCATGGCGGGCGCTGTCCGCCAGTGTCGCGGCAAGCTCGACCAGTTCGGAGCGGCGCTCGAGAAGCGGGGCCGCGAGCAGGTCGATCGCCGGATCCGCTCCCACCGCGCGTTCGGCGAGCTTCGACAGCGCATAGGAGACCTCGCCGGCAACTGCCTTTTTGATCGCCTCGACTTCACCATCGCCGGCGACGACCGGGCTGAAGGCCTCATCTGCATTTTCCCCGGCAAGCACGACATGCAACTCGCCCAGTCTCAGGCCCACCATCGCAACGAAGCTGATCAGCGGGCGGAAGACGTCGTCGCCCGGCTGGACGGCCGGGTCGTTCAGTACGAGCTCGTCGGCGGCACGACGCAGATTGTTCAGCATCCAATTCCAGGCGTCGCCCTGGTTGCGGATCGCGCCCTGGACGATGATCAATGTCGAGCGGCGCCCGCTGGAATCGGTATGCGCAACCTCGCCGAGCAGCGGCGCCGTGTGGTCGTAGCCGGCACGGGTGAGAAAGCGGGTCATCTCGACCTCCGGATGGATGCCGGGAAAGATGTGTCTGATCAGCTTGATCATCGCGACGTCGCCGACGATCAGCGAGCTGTTCGATTGTTCGGCCGAGAGCCAATGGACCGGCAGATCGTCGGTTATGGCGAGGCGGTCCAGCCGTTCCGTGCCGAAAAATTCCAGCGTGCCGGTGCGCCCGGTGATGCGCGAACGGTCGGCAAGCCCGCGCAGGATGCCGCGCGCCATCGGCTCGACGGCGAATCCATCCGTCAGGAAGCCGACGCGCCTGCCCTGGCGCACGCGCGCAAGCGCCAGCTGCTGGGTCAGCGCCGACGGCTGTGCATCATCCCAGGCGACCGTCAGCGGCAGCTGATAGGATTCGCTGTGGTTCGGCAGCACGACCTCCAGCTCGCCGAGTACGACGCCGTCGGCAAAGGGGATCGGCGTCGCCGAGATCAGCCTCGCCGTCTGCAGCGGCTGGTCCTTCGCCCCGAACCAGCGCCGCCTGGTGAGATAGGCGGGCAGGATTTCATTGCTGAGGACGCGCGCATGCCCGGGCTCGTCGACGAGATCGAGCAAGCCGCGGCGAATGACCATCGTCACGAAATCGGGAAGCTGTTCGGGTGGCGCCGTGCGCCAGGCCGGCGGATCGGCATCGGCCTCCAGCTGGAACCAGAAGAAGCCATAGGGCGGCAGCGTCAGGAGATAGGTCAATTGGCCGATCGGCGGAAATGGCGACATGCCGGTCAGTTCGATCGGCACGCGGCCTTCAAAGCTCGACAGGTCGAGCTCGACCGCCTGCGGCAGCCGCGAGAGGTTTGCGACGCACATCAGCGTCTCGCCTTGATATTCCCTGAGATAGGCGAGGATCTTGCGGTTCTCCGGCGAGAGGAAGCGCAGCGAGCCGCGCCCGAAGGCCGGATGGCGGCCGCGCAACGCCAGCATCTTGCGCGTCCAGTTGAGCAGCGAATGCGCGTCGGTGCTCTGCGCCTCGACGTTGACGGCCTCGAAGCCGTAGAGCGGATCGGCGATCAGCGGCAGCACGAGGCGCGCCGGGTCCGTCCGGGAAAATCCGCCATTGCGGTCCGGCGACCATTGCATCGGCGTCCGCACCCCATCCCGGTCGCCGAGATAGATATTGTCGCCCATGCCGATCTCGTCGCCGTAATAGATGACGGGCGTTCCCGGCATCGAGAGAAGAAGCGCGTTCATCAGCTCGATGCGGCGGCGGTCGCGCTCCATCAGCGGCGCCAGGCGACGCCTGATACCGAGATTGATGCGGGCGCGCTTGTCGGAGGCATAGGTCTCCCAGAGATAGTCGCGCTCGGCATCGGTCACCATTTCGAGCGTCAGCTCGTCGTGGTTGCGCAGGAAGATCGCCCACTGGCAATTCTCGGGAATCTCCGGCGTCTGGCGCAGGATATCTGTGATCGGGAACCGATCCTCCTTGGCGATCGCCATGTACATGCGCGGCATCAGCGGGAAGTGGAAGGCCATATGGCATTCGTCGCCGTCGCCGAAATATTCGCGCGTATCCTCCGGCCACTGGTTGGCCTCGGCCAGCAGCATCACGCCGGGATGAGTGGCATCGAGGGCGGCGCGGATGCGCTTGAGGATTCCATGGGTTTCCGGCAGGTTTTCGTTGATTGTCGCCTCGCGCTCGACGAGATAGGGGATCGCGTCAAGACGAAAACCGTCAATGCCGGTCTCCAGCCAGAAGCGCATCACCTTCAGCAGTTCCTCCATGACAAGCGGGCTGTCGAAGTTGAGATCCGGCTGGTGGGAATAGAAGCGGTGCCAGTAATAGGCGCCGGCCACCGCATCCCATGTCCAATTCGATTTTTCCGTGTCGAGGAAGATGATGCGCGTTTCCGGGAATTTCTGATCGTTATCCGACCAGACATAGAAATCGCGCTCGGGTGAACCCGCCGGCGCCTGGCGGGCGCGCTGGAACCAGGGATGCTGGTCCGAGGTGTGGTTGATGACGAGTTCGATGATGACGCGGATGTTGCGCTGGTGGGCGGCGTCAACGAAGGCCCTGAAATCCTCCAGCGTCCCATAGTCGGAGCTGACATTGCCGTAGTCGGCGATGTCATAGCCGTCGTCGCGGCGCGGCGAGGGAAAGAAAGGCAGAAGCCAGATGGCATTGACGCCGAGCGCCGCGATATGATCGAGCTTGGCGTGCAGACCGGCAAAATCACCGACGCCATCGCCATTGGCGTCATAGAACGACTTGATGTGCAGCTGGTAGATGATCGCATCCTTGTACCAGAGCAGCGGCTCGGTGTTACCGGTGTTCATCGTGTCCATTCATGCCTCCGCGGCGCGAACGCGCCAGATCGCAAAGGGCAGAATGTGAGGATTGAGACTGATAGTCTGCCGTTTGCCGTTCCACCTGAAACGATGCCCGCCGACCAGATCCTCGACGTCGAGCGCGCCGCCGTCCCCGAGCGACCACTTCCAGAGCGGCAGCTCGACGTCGCTTTGCTGGAAATTATGGGGGTCGAGGTTGATCGCGATCAGCAATACATTGTCGCGCGCACGGCTCGCCTTCTCGAAGAACAGGATGTTGTCATTCCAGGCGGGGAGCAGCGTCAGCCCGAGATGCGAATGCAGCGCGATGTTTTCGTTCCGGATGCGGTTGAGCATCCTGATTTCGGCAATGATGTTGCCCGGCCGGTCGTAGTCCCAGGCTCGGATTTCGTATTTCTCGCTGTCGGCATATTCCTTGCGCTTGGCGTCGGGGCGCCCCTCGCACAGTTCGAAACCGTTATAGACACCCCACAATCCCGACAGGGTGGCGGCGAGTGCGGCACGGATCAGGAAGGCCGGGCGCGGCGCGTTCTGCAGAAAATCCGGGTTGATGTCATGGGTGTTGACGAAAAAATGCGGGCGGAAGAATTCCTTCGGCGCGGTCTCGGTCAGCTCGCGCATATATTGCTCGAGCTCCCACTTGGCGTTGCGCCAGGTGAAGTAGGTGTAGGACTGGGAGAAGCCGATCTTCGCCAACCGGTACATCACCTTCGGTTTGGTGAAGGCTTCCGACAGGAAGACGACATCGGGATGGCGCGCCCTGATATCGCCGATCAGCCATTCCCAGAACGGAAAAGGCTTGGTGTGCGGATTGTCGACGCGAAACAGCTTGACGCCTTGGTCGACCCAGAGCTGGACGATATCCCGCAGCTCCACCCATAGGGAAGGCAAGGCGTCCTTCGTGTAGAAATCGACATTGACGATATCTTCGTATTTCTTCGGCGGGTTCTCGGCATATTTGATCGTGCCGTCGGGGCGCCAGTCGAACCAGCCGGGATGCTCCGTCAGCCAGGGATGATCCGGCGAGGCCTGGATGGCGAGGTCCAGCGCAATCTCCAGCCCATGCCGGCCCGCCTCCTCGACCAGCCGGCCGAAATCCTCGAAATCGCCGAGTTCGGGATGGATGGCGTCGTGCCCGCCATCTTCCGAGCCGATGGCATAGGGGCTGCCGGGATCGCCGGGTGCGGCCTTCAGGCTGTTGTTGCGCCCCTTGCGGTTGGTCGAGCCGATCGGATGAATGGGCGGGAAGTAGAGCACGTCGAAGCCCATGCCGCGAATATCGGCCAGTCTCGGAATAACGTCGTCGAAGGTGCCATGCCGGTTCGGATCGCCGCTCTGCGAACGCGGGAAGATCTGATACCAGCTGGCGAAGGCCGCTTCCTTGCGTTCGGCATCGACAGCGCTCGTCGTGGAGCGAAGCCGGAACGGCCGCCTGTCAGCCCGGTTCATCAGCTCGGATGTCTCGGGGGCGAGCAGGATCGCCGTGCGCTCGGGATCGGAAGCCTTTTCGAGATTGTCGATCAGAGCCTGCAATCCGGCGCCGAGCGCTGCCGGCGCTTGCGCCTTCGCGGCGCGAACGAGGTTCAATCCCTCCTGGAGCTCCAGCTTCAGGTCCAGTCTCGCATCGTTCTTCTTGGTCAGCTCGTAACGGAAGATTGCGAACGGGTTCTTCCACGCCTCGACGGCGAATTCGTAACGCCCCATGCGCTCCAGCAGGAATTCGGCCCGCCAGCGGTCGTTCTCGACCAGTTGCATCGGCGTCTCGTTCCACTCCGCCATGGCCTCATGCGGCCGCCAGAGCAGGACGGCTGCAAGCGGGTCGTGACCATCGGCGAATATATCCGCCTCGACGGTGACAGTCTCGCCGACCACGCGTTTGACAGGAAAGCGTCCGTCATCAACCCGCGGCACGATGTTTTCGATAGCAAGCCGCGCCGACGCCGTCGCCTGCTCGACCTCGAGGGCGGGCCTGGATGTGATCGGCTCCGGCGCCTTGCCTTCAATCACCCGGGTCTCGCCTGCCCGCAGACGCAGGGCCGCGCCATCGGCTGCGACGGGTAGAAAACCGGAGGCGGCCTCGCGAAGCGCCGTCACCGGCGCAGGCGCGCTTCGCCTGAGGTCCCGGTTGAGCAGGATGAAGCGCACATCGGACGCGCTGCGAAGATCCTGCGCCTCGGATTGGACAAGCACCGAAACCGGCCCGCTGGCATTGCGGATCAGGCGAAGCGACGGAGCCCGTGTCTTGCCGGCCTTGACGATCTCGCTGTTGGCAAGACGGATCTCGGATGAGATGTCGAAGGCGAGATCATGACGCAGCTTGCGCAAGCCCGAGCCATCGCCATGCGTCGGATCAAGCGGCGTCGCCGCACCATATTCGAAACCCATGGGAACCATGAGGCCGCCGCCGAGCGAAGCGGCAAGCCGCAGCGCTCTGATGGCGCGCCGCTCGAGGATTTCGCGGCTCTCGGTCCCATGCGCGATACGCTTGGCGAAAGGCGGCTCGGGAAAGGCGATCTGCCAGCCGAGCGGCTCCTGGATACGATGCTCCTCGACGAACCATCTCTCGTCGAGATCCCACCAGGCCATCGATGAAAAACATCCCGCGAAGCCCGCATCGGCGATGGCGCTTCTCACCGCAAAATCGGTGCCGGGCGTCCAGGCGAAGAATTGCACCTCGGCCTTCTCTCGCACGCCCGCAATCAGCGATTTGAAAAAGGCCGGTGCCGCCCGATCGATCCCGAGCACCCTATACCCGGAGAGGCCGGCGTCGGACAGGCGCTGCAGCCGCTCGGTCCATTCCACCAGCAGCTGCGACTGCTGCTCCGCCCCCGCCGTGGTCATCGGCTCCGGCGGGTCGAACGGCGAGCGCCGGGGGTCGACGGGGCGATAGCTCGATTGTGGGTCCCGCGCTTTCCCGTCGAGCATCAGGTCCATCATCAAGCCGACGCCGCTCTTGCCGGCGACCTCCGCCAGCCGCGACACTCCATCCGCAACCGCGCTTTCGAGCTGCAGTTCAGGATCGAGGCGATCAAAAACTTGAGAGGAAAAGACGCTGCATTCCCCGCCCCTGTTAAAAAGGGGCGCCGTCAGCACATGGTCGAAACCGATATCCGCCGCATGGTCGAAAACCTCGCGCCATGCATCGGCCCCTTGGAGGAGCAGCGGATTGACATAATAAATCCGGGGTGGGGTGCTGAGTGCACCCTGTTTCACAGAGAGTAACATCGGCCGCCGCCTCGCGTTTGCTTTTGAGGCAAACTTCCTTTGGCGGAGGTTGTTCCACTCAACACGTCAATTCACGGCTGTATGGGCGTCGCGGCCGGCATCGGATGCCAGGTTCCGCTCAATCACATTGGTAGGTTACGCGCGCCCTATCGAACCGGCGCGCGGCGATATCTTCCTTGCGCATGATCACGTAATAGGCGCCCGGTTGCGGGATGCCCGCATGGCGGTCGACGCCGATCTGCAGGACAAGCTGCCAATCGCCGGCGGATTTCAACAGCTCCTTTGCGGCATCCGTTTCCCAGGCCTCCCCCCTGCCACAGTTCACACCATTGGCGGCCAGCTGACTGCAGGCCTGGAGGCCGTTCTGCAGCGTCTGTGGGAAGCCGCCGAGTTGATGATTGTCGCGATCGATCGCATCGGGCGTGCCGAACTGCTCCAGCCATTCCTGATAGGCTTCGAGCGCCTCGTCGTCATCGAGCGGAAAGGCATCCCACGATTTATCGTTGGGCGGGATCGGCGTCAGAACGGTTCGGGCCGATATGCGCGCGGCTCGAAAAATGCATGTCCATTCATCGGAAGAAATCGAAGACAGCGCCGCGGGGAATGGCACCCGGACGAGTTCGGCATGGGGCGTCTTGTCCCATATTACCTGCCACCCCACCGAAGCCTCGGGGGTGAAATCTTCCGGCTGCTCCCAGAAATCATAAAATACCAGCAGGCGGCCTTCGCTGGGAAAGGCCGGGTCGAACCCTTCTTCCTTGCTGAGTTCGAAAAGATCGACCTGAGCAAAGAAGGCCAGCGGGAATTCCGCTTCGATGGAATCGGCCCTCGCCTTGTATTCGCGGCTGAAGCGGTCGCCCTGTTCCGGCGTCATCCAGGAGCGTGGCTTTCTGGAATCCGCGAGAAGACGGTCGGCTTCCTTGCGATGTCCCTCGGCTCTCTGACCTGCATCCGGATAAGGCGGTCTTGTCGGCCACGCGCTCCCGCGCGGCAGATCGGGCCGACCGCCGATCTTGGATGCTCCGAGCGAAATCGCATCCTCGTCGCTCTCGGCCGTGGCCAGGAGAATGGCGGGTCGCGCCTGCGCGGCGAGACGGAATATGACGCCATCAGGCAGATCGGTTTCGTACAAGGAGAGAAAAAGGGCCTCACGATTTGCCGGTAGAGATATTGCCGCCATGCGCTAAAAGATTCCCTGACTGTTTCAAATCCGGAACCTATCGGGCGGTTGAGAGCGCATCAATGCTTCGATCCATACTCCTCACGATCGCACTGTCGGCTTGCGCCGCATGCCTCGCCTCCTGGAGCATCGAGACCGATCGCTCGACACCAGACAAGCACGGCCTGTTCGAAATCCGTGAGGAGGCCAGACGCTTTATCGCGCAGGAGAACGCCAAAAGACTTGAGCAGTGGGACGTGCTGGAACCCAACGCGAAGGTGCTGGTTCCTCGCTGCGCGGTGCCGCTTCTGGCTCAATGGATGCCGAAAAGCCTCGGCCGCTCGAAAGCCAGTGTGACGGTGATATGCTCAGCCGCCGTGCCGAACGGCGTGATGAAGCGGTGGGATGTGCATGTACCGGTGGAGCGGAAACCTGCCCGCCCGTAGAGGAAGCAGGCTAACATTTGAGATATTGATGAAATTCTCGCGATTATACAAAGGCCACCGGACGTGAACCCACCGATAGAATTGTGCTCCTATCCCGGACTCGACGAGCGGATCGTGATCGTCAGGGCAGGAGACGAGGTGGATGCCGTGTTTGTCAGAACCGAGAGGTTCAACGTCCTGATCGATACGCTCGGTACCCCTGAGCTTTGCCGGACGGCGCTGGATCTGCTTGAGGAAAAACCCGCGCCCCGCCCGCTGATCGTCGTCAATTCGCATATGGATTGGGATCACTTCTGGGGAAACGCCGCCATTGCAGGGCGTGCTCCCATCATCGCACATGCCGCAGCACTCGACCGTCTGCGCGATCCCGCGACACAGCAGATCCTGACGGACAAGGCCGGCGAGGAATCGCGGTTTCGCGATGTGCAGCTCATCGGTCCCGACATCACTTTCTCCGGCTCGATGGTTCTGAATGGCGGCGATCTGACGCTGGAACTCATTCACACGCCGGGACACACGCCCGACCACCTCGCCGTCTGGATTCCCGAATTGCGCATCTGCCTGGCCGTCGACGCGGTGGAATATCCCATTCCCGAGGTCTGGAGCAGAAGTGCAGATGATCTTCGCCTGATCCGCTCCTCGCTCGAGCGTATCCGCGACCTTGATGCGAGGCTGGTCATCCCTGCGCACGGCAGGACGTCCTCCCCTTCGACGGTCGATGAGAACCTCGCCTATTTCGAGACCCTGGCCGATCGTGTCGGATCCTTGAGCGAGAGCCGGCTCGCGGACACTCAACTCGGCAGTGCAAGCGGGTTCAGGCTCGAAGACTTCGTTGCCATTCCGGACGACATGCCTTCAGATACTTTGGTGTTCTACCGGAACTGCCATGAGACAAATCTCGGCGCCACGGTTCAGGCTCATATCGAAAAACGGAAATCCGCATAGATCTGTCGCCTAGGGAGGCCATGACGTGAAGTTGTTGGAGGGCGGGCGGACCGGGCAGATCTGGCGCGACGGCAATAGCGTGATCCGACCATCAGGCGCATGGACGCCGACGGTGCATCGGTTTTTGCGCCATCTCAGGAATAGAGGCTTCCGGGCAGCGCCGGAACCCATCGCGATATCAGCCGAAGGCGAGGAAGTCGTCAGCTACGTCGCCGGGCGCGTCTGCGAAGACCTCAGCGATCCCTTTGTCGGATCGGAGCGCATGCTGATATCGGCAGCGAGGCTTCTGCGCGAGTTTCATTCTGCCTCCGAAGGTTTTCTGGAAGCGGATGGCGAGATCAAGGCATGGATGCTGCCGCCGCGGGAGCCGCGGGAGATCGTCTGCCATGCAGACTTTGCGCCCTATAACGTCGCCACCGTAGATCACGAGGCTGTCGGGATCATCGACTTCGACACCGCTCATCCCGCGCCGCGCCTGTGGGATCTCGCCTATGCAGTCTATCGCTGGGCGCCCCTCTCCGATCCCGCCAATCCGGCGGTCGCCTTCGGCCTCGACGAGCAGTTGCGGCGGGCGGAAATCTTCTGCACCGCCTATGGAGCGACGGTGGAAGAACGGCGCCGGCTTCCGGAGATGATCTGCAGGCGGCTTCAAGCCCTCGTCGACTTCATGCTGGCAAGTGCCGCAGCCGGAGACGAGACCTTTGCCGAGGATGTCGCGGCGGGAGACGCACGCCTCTATCTGAACGACATCGGCTATGTCGGCATGCACCGGGATCGGCTTTTGAAAAGGCTGTCCTGACTAAAGCGCGTCGCGATCTTTCAGATTCGCTGCTTGCGCTTTAGCTCTTTATTTTCGCGCATGTCGTTGCGGCAAAAGCGCTTTGCGCTTTGCCTGGAAAAACCGCTGCACACTTTTGAGCGACATGTTTTAAAGCCACTTCCTCCGGCGGAAGAAGGTGAACAGGCTGAGGCAAAGGACGCCGATGACGCCGAGCACCGCGAAATAGCCGTACTGGAATTTCAGTTCCGGCATGTCGTCAAAATTCATGCCGTAGATGCCGGCGATCGCGGTCGGAACGGCGAGGATCGCCGCCCAGGCGGCGAGCTTGCGGGCAATCGCGGTCTGTTCCGTCTGGCCGATCATGACGCTCGCCTCGAAGGCGAAGGCCAGCACCTCGCGCAGCGCGTCGATATCTTCCTGCACCCGACGCACATGATCGGTCACATCGCGAAACAGCGACTGCAGCGTCGGATCCATGCCGGGAAGGTCGATGTGCTCGTATCGCCGGCAGACATCCACCAGTGGCACCACGGCGTTGCGCAGCCGCAAGAGCTTGCGCCGCAACAGGTAAAGCCGTTCGATGTCGGATTTTTCCAACTGTTCGCGCAGCACCAGATCCTCGAGCTTCTCGACCTCCTCCTGCACGACCTCGATGACCGGCATGTAGTTGTCGACGATGAAATCGAGGATGGAATAAAGGATGTAGTTCTCGCCATGGGCAAGTGCGGTAGGCGTCGCCTCGCATCGCTGCCTGACTGCCAGGTAGGAAGAGGACTCTCCATGGCGAACCGAGACGACATAGCCGCGGCCGACGAACAGATGCGTTTCGCCGAAGATGATCTCGCCATCCTTCATATGGGCGGTACGGGCGACGATGAACATCGCATCCCCGTAAATCTCCAGCTTCGGGCGCTGATGGGGCTGCGCCGCATCCTCGATCGCCAGCGGATGGAGATTGAACTCGGCCTGCACCTGGTGCAGCAGCACTTCATCCGGCTCATGCAGGCCGATCCAGACGATGGCATTCTCCCGGCTGCGCCATTCGCCGGCTTCTTCTATCCTGATGTCGCGAATGCGCTGCCCGTGCTGGTATACGGCGGCAGCCACCACGCCCCGCCGCTCATGCCGCGGCGATGCAGAGCCGCTGCCGGCCTGCGGGGAAACACTGTCCGGATCCTTCAACCGTTCCAAATCCTGCCGTCCTCCATTTCCAGACATGGCCCCGCCACGGCCGGCCTCCTCGCCGATCCGCGTCGTGGCGATCATAATGCTATTTCACCCAATATGCATCCGCCTTGGTGGAAGCCCATTCGGCGCAGGACGGCATCAAGTATCGGTGGAAATATCGTCCCAGTCTTGATCCATGTAGCCGATCAGCCAATTGAGGGTGTAGTGGCGTTCGTAAACGACGCCCTTGTTCAATCCCGCCGGCGGCTCCTCGCCCTTCAGCCGCGCGTTCACCGCAGCCCAGTCGTAGCGGTAGATCAGGTCGGCAGCGTCAAGCAGCTCTTTCTGCGGGCGCAGCTTGGCGCGGCGCATCAGCCCGTCTGTTCCCAGTTCACGGAGCGTGTTCGCGATCAACGGAACATCGCAAATATGGTCCGGACGTTCGAGCTCAGGCGTTATGCCGAGCGCCCACAACATGACATGCACGCCTTCGTAGCGCCAGGTGAAGTTCACCCGATCCTGCTCCGATGGATCGGGATCGTCCATGAACGCTCGTTCCTTGGGGGTCAAGAAACTTGCCGCATCGAACTGCCGAATGAGGGTCTGGCCCATCGCGTGATCGCCGGTCTCGCCTTTCACGGCAACGATAGCAAGCGCGATAGCACGCTGAACGACAGCTTTGTTATCACGGCGGCGGCTGGCGCTCTCGGCCTCGATCGTCGGCAGATGATCGATGGTCGGCACGCCTTCCGACTGAAGCTGGGCGATAGACCGGGCTTTGCGGGCCTGCGCCTCGTCCGGGGCTTGAGAAACGGCCGCCTGCACCGGAAGGATCAATGCAAGAAGGACTGAAAATATGCGCTTCATCATTACTGGCTCCTGTCATCCCTGACGACTATCGATAGGCGTTTTCCTGTCTGAGCGAGATCATGAACACGCAAGGGGCGGCGAGTTTCCGGAAAACTGGTAAACGGCCCTGTTACCTTCCGGAACACATCGTTAAATTTTTTTCGTTACAAAGGGATAACGTCAAGCCGGTATGACGCCGGGACCGTTCGATGAGGACTTTAATGCGTCGTCCAAACATAAAAACGAGTTTGCTGTTGATCTTCAGCGGCATCGCCCTCCTTTTCGGTCTTGTCGCTTATCTCGCCGTCGATGGTCTTCGAAATACCAACGGTTCCACCGAGGAAATCGCCACCCGCTGGCTGCCGAGCGTGCAGGCTTCGCAGGCGATCAATCTCAACATGACGAATTTGCGCCTCGCCTACCGCGATCACGTCATCGCGCAGACCGAGGCGGAGAAAAAGACGCGCGAAGAGTCCATTGCCGTCGCCGAGAATGCCATTCGCAGATCGGTGGACGCCTACCTTCCGCTTGCTTCGTCCGACCACGAGCGCGAGCTGATCAAGACGATCAAGGAGAGCGTTGAGGGCTACATCGCCAGCAGCTCGCAATTGCTCGCCCTTTCGCGCGCCAACAAGACCGAGGAAGCCGGGCAATATCTGGGCGCTGGGATGCGCTCCTACTCGGACACGCTGAAGGAAGCGACGGCGAGCCTCGTCGAGCTGGATGTCAGCGGCAGCAACAAGGCTGCCGAACTCAGCAAGGAAACCTTCGCCTCGATAGAATTCTACCTTCTTGCCGCGATCGGATTTGCGGGATTGCTCGTTCTCGGCGCAGTCGCCTTCGTGCTGAAGAGCATCGCCAACCCGATCACCGGCATCACCGTCTCGATGCGGCGCCTGGCCGAGGGGGACACCGGCTCGGAAATCCCCTTTGCCGACCGCGCCGATGAGGTCGGCTCGATGGCTGCGGCAGTAGAGATCTTCCGTCGAGCGGCGATCACGAACAAGCGGCTGGCGCTGGAATCCGAAGAAAACCGCAACAAGGCGGAGGCCGATTGCGTTGCCGCCCAAAAGCAGGCGGAAGAAGACGCTTCGGAGCGGCTGCGCATTGCCACCTCGGGTCTTGCCGCCGGTTTGAAGCGGCTCGCCGCGGGCGACCTCGCCTTCCAGCTCAACGAGGCCTTCGCTCCCGATTTCGAGGCGCTGCGCCACGACTTCAACCAGTCGGTAGCACAGCTCGGCGCGACGTTGAGAGCAATTTCCGAAAGCATCGGCACGATCGACGAAGGCACGCGAGAAATTTCTTCCGGCGCCAGCGATCTTTCCAAGCGCACGGAGCAGCAGGCAGCCTCGCTCGAGGAGACGGCCGCCGCGCTGGAACAGATCACCGCGAACGTGTCGAATTCCAGCAAGCGGACCGAGGAGACGCGCACGGTCGCCACAGAAGCAAATCGCAGCGCCGGGATCTCCGCAGAAGTCGTCTCCCATGCAGAGGAAGCGATGGAACGCATCGAGACCTCGTCGCAGCAGATTTCCAACATTATCAGCGTCATCGACGAAATCGCATTCCAGACCAACCTTCTGGCCCTGAATGCCGGCGTCGAGGCGGCGAGAGCCGGTGAGGCCGGCAAGGGTTTTGCCGTCGTTGCCCAGGAAGTGCGCGAACTCGCCCAGCGCTCCGCGAGCGCTGCCAAGGAAATCAAGGGCCTGATCCAGAACTCCTCAAAGGAGGTGGAAAGCGGCGTCAAGCTGGTGCGCGATACCGGCCAGGCCTTGAAGACCATCGGCGGCTTCATCACCCAGATCAATCATCATATGGATTCGATCGCCACGTCTGCGAAAGAGCAGTCGATCGGATTGAGCGAAGTGAACGTCGCGGTCAATCAGATGGACCAGACCACACAACAGAACGCAGCGATGGTGGAACAGTCGACGGCAGCATCCGACTCGCTCGCGCAGGAAGCCCAGAAGCTTCGCGAGTTGATCGCCCAGTTCAGGCTCGACGATGCGGCCCACGGCCAGTCGGCAGCTCTTCGCTCGACGGCGAGGACGATGGCGCAACCGACAGCCCGCGCGGCCATCCATGCGGTGGCGGCACGCCGCTGAACAGGGGCGAATGACGGATCCCTGCCCTGACGGCAGCTCACGCAAACATAATATGAAGGCGCCCGGCCAGTACCGGGCGCCTTCCTTTCGTCATGACGCGAAGGCCGGATTGCGCCGCGCGCCCATTCTCAGCACGAAATAGATCGCTCCGCCGATGGCGACGCCGAAGAACCAGCCATAGGTGCCCCACCAGTCCGGCAGGATCGAGGTGAAGGTCGGCAGGATCGAGGAAAACAGTGCGCCCACCGCAAATGCGATGAAGGCATTGCCGTGCCATCCATTCTGGAACCGGAATTCGCCATTCTCGTGGTAGAGCGCTTCGACGTTCAGCTGGCTCTTTCGGATGAGGTAGTAATCTACCATCATGATGCCGAAAATCGGCCCCATCGTCGATCCGATGAAATTGACGAAATGCGCCGCACCCGTCTCCCAGGGAGCAAACGGATAGAGCACGAGCGCGATCAGCGCGGCGATGTATCCCCCGCGTTTGAAGTTGATCTGACGCGGGAAGACATTGGCGAAATCGAAGGCCGGCGACACGAAGTTCGCCACGACGTTGATGCCGAGCGTGGCGACCGCGAATGTCAACGCGGCAAGCAGCGCCAGGAACCAGCTATCAAATTTCGCCGATATCATTTCCGGATGCAGCAGCACCTCGCCATAGACGGTGAAGGCCGCCGTGGTCGTGACACCCGCAACAAGGCAGAAGGCCAGGAGATTGATCGGCAGCCCCCAGAGATTGCCTTTCCTGAGCGCCTTTTCGCTCGTCGCATAACGCGAGAAATCGCAGAAGTTTAGGTAGAGCGCTGCGAAATAGGTGATCCAGGTGGCGGCCACCGCGGCAAGCGCCGCAAACGAGCCGGGCTCGCCCGGCACGCCGGCATCCTTGGTCTTTTCGATCAGCACATCGCGCGGGATTTCCGAACCGAACGAGAAGGTGCCCGACTTGACGACCAGATAGACGGCCAGGATCAGCATCATGATCCAGACGGCGGGGCCGGCCCAATCCTGGAATTTGCGAACCGTTTCCATCCCCCGCTGAATGATCAGCAGCTGCAGCGCCCAGACGATGACGTAGCAGATGAGTTCGAGGGTCGAGTGGCCGAGCATGTGGCTGTTCTGATGGAAGGCGAGCAGGCTCTCGTTCCTGATCAGGAGGGCGACGATCGCGCCGGATGCGGCGGCGGTCTGCGCTCCGTACCAGAAGCAGGCGACCACCGCCCGGACCAGTGCCGGAACATTGGCGCCGAAGGTACCGAAGGAGGCCCGCGCCAGAACCGGAAAGGGTACGCCGGTGCGCACGCCGGCATTGCCGACCAGACTCATCAGAAAGAAGATCACCAGGGAGCCGATGCCGATGGCGATGACGAAATTGACGAAGCTGCCGCACAGCAGGAACAGGCTCGCCGCCAGATAATAGCCCCACAGGCTGTGGACATCAGACGTCCAGACGTTGAAGATGCTGAATGCACCCCATTTGCGCTCCGCGGCGGGTGCAAGGTCCTCGTTATACAACGAGGGAGACGGATCTCGAATGCTCATGAATGCCCTCCCATATCCCCTGTGGCGACTCGACCACGGGAGGAAGTCTGCGCTTCATTTAGGCATCTGACAATTTAATAGTCACATTGTACACAATGCTGATGACCATACTGTACAGATGCCTCCGGGCAGCGCCGCGGACAAGCGGTGGGCCGCCGCCTATCGAGCGGCGGCGACCCGTCCGGCCAGTCGAAACGGACTTGCGACCGCCGCCCCGGCAGCATCGAAGACGAAGGCGCCGACGTCGCCGGCGCTCTGGCGTCGGCCGCTCTCGAAGGAGGCGAGCTGGGCGCCGAACTTGGCAAGCGATGCATAGCGATCGTGCCCCAGCCCGTCGGATGCCTCGATCGACGTGATGTCGATGACCCGAAGCCTTTCCTTCATGGCAGCCTCCTCGATGACGGGATCATTGATATCGAGACGCCCGACGCGCGGGCGCTCTCCCGCGATGAAGCTCGATGCCACGAGCGCCCGATCATCC
Source organism: Rhizobium sp. M10 (assembly GCF_002531955.1). Classification (NCBI taxonomy): domain Bacteria; kingdom Pseudomonadati; phylum Pseudomonadota; class Alphaproteobacteria; order Hyphomicrobiales; family Rhizobiaceae; genus Rhizobium; species Rhizobium sp. M10. Next base: position 146,810 of record NZ_NWTA01000015.1, read on the forward strand.
TTCGAAACAAGAAGGGAGATCGGGATCGGCATCTGGCCGATATCCGTGAGCTGGGAACGGAACACGTCGACGTCGATATCGGGGGCGGCGAGCACCACGGCCAGCTTACCGACGACCTCGTCGCGATGCTGCAGCTTGAGCTGCCGTACCGTTTCCATCACCAGGAATCCGCCCATGCTGTGTCCGAACAGGATGATGCGCTTCACCTTGCCCGAGGCCGAAAGCGACGTGACGAGAGAGTCGAGTTCGCTGCGCGAGGAAAGCGCGGCATCGCGGTCGGCGACATATCCCGCGACGGATGCGGCCGAAGGCCAGGAAAACAGGATCGGGGCGCCCGGTATCTTGGCGTCCGCGGCGATCTGGGCGGTGCGATAAAGCGCCTCCTGATAACTGTAGTTGTAGCCGTGCACGAAGATGCCGATGGTGCCGTCGGGTTGCACGGAGCCCAGCGCCTGCTTCACGAAGGCGTCCTTCGGCAACGGCTTGCGCTCGACGACGGCAAATTGCCGTTCCGGATCCGGCTTCGCCGTCGGGTAGACGATGGCGGTATCCTTCCTGCCGGGCGGAACCGAAAACGTGTATTGCTCGTATGTCATGTTCGCGGCCCATGTGCCGCCAAATCCGCCCCGTACGCTATCGGGCGCTCTGTTGGTCGCGGCAAGGACGTTCACCCGATCCGGAACCGTTTCGGCATGAACAGGCTCACTGAGATGAACGGGCTTCAAGACTTCAGGCGATGGTCTCGTGGCGCAGCCTGCAAGCACCGCCAGGCCGATCGCGACTATAATGGCAGAGCCGGCCTTTGGCAGCCTTTGACAGTACCATTCCCTCATCGATTTGTTCCCCTGGAAACCGAGCGATGCAGCCGCCGACGCGGCGGCTGCATTTGAAAGCCGTCAAAGCCCGTCCTCATGCTTCCGCCGCGGCGTCGGCCCGAACCCCCTCATCCCTCGGGATTCTGAACCAGGCGACGTAGAGCGCCGGCAGGAACAGCAGGGTCAGCGCGGTTCCGATGACGATGCCGCCCATCATGGCGTAGGCCATCGGCCCCCAGAAGATCTCGCGCGAGATCGGGATCAGCGCGAGGGTTGCGGCCGCCGCCGTCAACATGATCGGCCGCATCCGGTGTTCCGTCGCCTCGATGACCGCCTGCCACGCCGCAACACCTTCGGCGCGCAGATGTTCGATCTGCACGACCAGGATGACCGAGTTGCGGATCAGGATGCCGATCAGCGCCAAAATGCCGAGGATCGCGACGAAGCCCATGGGGGCATTGCTCAGCAGGAGCGCCGCGACCACGCCGATCAGCGCCGTCGGCGCCACCGCGAAGACCAGGAAGAGGCGGCTGAAGCTCTGCAGCTGGATCATCAGGATCGTCGCCATCGTAAACAGCATCAGCGGTGCCACGGCCGCGATCGGCCCCTGGGCTTCGGCGCTGGATTCGACCGCGCCGCCGACTTCCACCTTGTATCCGACGGGAAGGTTCTTCTGGAACTCTTCGACCTTCGGTTTCAGCTGCTCGACGATCGTGGCCGGCTGCGTCGAACCGATGACGGCTGCCTTGAGGGTGATGGTCGGTTGCCGGTCGCGACGCCAGATCGTCGGCTGCTCGAGCTCGTAGCGGAAGTTCGCCACCGCCGACAGAGGCACGACCTTGCCGTTGGAGGTGGAGAGCTGCAGGTTCTGCAACGTCTGGATGGAGTCGCGCTCGGATGCCCTGGCCCGCCCGACGACGTTGACCAGGTAGATGTCGTCACGGATCTGCGTTGCCGTCGAGCCTTCGACGATGCCGTTGAGAGCGGTTGCGATGTCCTCGGAGGAGACGCCGAGCTGGCGCGCCTTGTCCTGCAGGACATCGACCTTCACCACGCGGGAGGGCTCGTTCCAGTCCAGGACCATATTCGACAGCAGCGGATGTGAACCGACGACGCCGGCAAACTGCTGGGAAATGTCGCGCACCTTCTGAATGTCGGGGCCGCTGATGCGGTACTGAACCGGCTTGCCCACCGGCGGGCCGATGTCGAGAAGCTTGACGAAGGCGTCGGTGCCGGGGAAGGTCTTTGTCAGATAGGCCTGCAGATCGGCCCGCACCTTGTCGCGCACCTCGAGCCCCTTGGTGACGATCACCGTCTGCCCGAACGACACATCCGGCGTCTGCACGTCGAAGGACAGGATGAAGCGCGGCGCGCCCTGGCCGACATAGGTCGTCCAGTGGTCGATGTCCTTGTTGCCGGCCAGCATATCCTTCTCGAACTTGGCCATCTGCCGGTTGGTCTCGGCGATCGAGCTGTTGTGCGGCAGATTCCAGTCGATGACGAGCTCGGTTCTGTCCGAATTCGGGAAGAACTGCTGTTGCACCAGGCCCATGCCGCCGACCGAAAGGGCGAAGACGCCGACCGTCAGCACGATGGTGATCCAGCGCCAGCGCATGGCGAGCTTCAGCAGCCAGGAGAAGATGGCGGCGAAGCGCCCCTTCTTCTCGTGATGCGACTTCATCGTCTTCGGCAGGATGGTGACGCCGAGGAGCGGCGTGAACAGCACCGCCACGATCCAGGAAACGACCAGCGAAACCGCAATCACCACGAACAGCGTGAAGGTGAATTCGCCGGCGGCGCTGTTGTTGAGACCGACGGGGATGAAGCCCGCGACGGTGACGAGCGTTCCCGTCAGCATCGGAAAAGCCGTCGATGTATAGACGTGGGTCGCCGCCTTCCTGAGATCGTCGCCCGCCTCCAGGCGTGCCACCATCATCTCCACGGCGATCATGGCGTCGTCGACGAGCAGCCCGAGCGCAATGATGAGTGCGCCGAGCGAGATGCGCTGCAGCGAGATGCCGGAATATTCCATCACCACGAAGGTGATGGCGAGCACGAGGGGGATGGAGATCGCCACCACCATGCCGGCGCGCAGGCCGAGGCTGATGAAGCTGATGACGAGAACGATGACGATCGCTTCGAAGAGCGCGCGGGTGAAGCCCGAAACGGCTTCGTCGACGACATGCGGCTGGTCGGATACGCGGTGGACATCGACGCCGATCGGAAGATCGGCAACGACGCGTTTCATCTGCGCGTCGAGCCCCTCGCCGAATTCCAGAAGATTGGCGCCCTGCTTCATGCCGATGGCAAGCCCGATCGCCGGCTCGCCGTTGAAGCGGAACAGCGCTGACGGCGGATCGACGTAGCCGCGCGTGATCGTGGCGACGTCGGTCAGCGGGAAGAAGCGGTCGTTGATGCGCAGGTTGATCGACCGCAGGCTTTCCTCAGATGTGAACTGTCCGCTCACCCGCAAGGCGATGCGCTCCGGACCGGCATCGACGAAGCCGGACTGCGTGACGGCATTCTGGGCCTGCAGGGTCTGGATGACCGACTGCTGGTCGATGCCAAGCGCTGCGATCTGGCGGGTGGAGAATTCCAGATAAATCGCCTCGTCCTGCGCGCCGATCACGTCGACCTTGCCGACATCGGGCACGGTCAGGACTTCGGAGCGGGCGTTTTCCACCAGATCGCGAAGCTGGCGCTGGGTCAGCCCGTCGCTGGTGAAGGCATAAATGTTGCCGAACACGTCGCCGAAACGATCGTTGTAGAAGGGCCCGACGACGCCGCTCGGGAAATCGCCCTTGATGTCGGCGATCATGTTGCGGATGCGCAGCCAGGTCGGCGCGACATCTTTTGCTTTGGTCGTCGGCAGCAGTTCGACGAAGACGGTCGTCTGGCCGGCAACGGTCTGGCTCTTGGTGTAGTCGAGCGATTCCAGCTCCTGCAGCTTCTTCTCGATCCGGTCGGTCACCTGCCGCGTCACCTCCTCTGCGGAAGCGCCGGGCCACTGGGCGGTGATCACCATCGTCTTGATCGTGAAATTCGGATCTTCTTCACGGCCGAGGTTCAGGTAGGAAAAGGCGCCTGCGAGAATGAAGACGATCATGAGGTACCAGACGAGCGAACGGTGTTCGAGCGCCCAGTCGGAAAGATTGAAGGACTTCACTGGCTGATCTCCTGGTCGATCCTGATGGCCTGGCCATCTTCAAGTTTATGCACGCCGGCCACGACCACCCTGTCTCCGGGGACAAGCCCTTCCGTGACGCGGACGGTGCCGCCGTCGACGACGTCGCCCGCGATCTTCACGCGGCGCAGCGACACCTTCTTGCCGGGCACATCGACGATCCAGACGCTCGGGCCGTCGCTGCCGGCAAGGATGGCCGAGGACGGCAGCACGATCTCCGGCTCCGCCGCGATGGTTGCAGCGGCAGTGATAACCGAGCCGAGCCGGAACGCTTCAGGCGGATCGGCGAGCGCGATTTTGGTTCTGCTGGTGCGGGTGGCGGTCTCCGCCTCCGGCGCGATCTCGCGCACGACCCCCGAGGTGCGGATTGTCGGATCGAGCTGCAGCGTCACTTCGAAGGGCGCGCCGATCTTCAGTTTCTGAGCGGCTGCCTGCGGCACGTCGACGACGGCGTCGCGTTTGTCCGGCCGGGCGATGGTCACCACCGTCTGGCCGGCCGACACGACCTGCCCGACCTCGGCCGACGTCGCCGTCACAACCCCATCGAATTCCGCCCGCAGCTGCGCATAGCCCAGCTGCTCCTTGGCCTTGTCGAGATTGGCCTGTGCCTTGGCGACGGCGGCCGCGGCCGTCCGCCTCGCCTGCTCGGCCTCTTCGAGCGAGGCTGCCGTGCCCGAGCGCGTTTCCACCAGCGCGCGCTGGCGCTGCTCGGTGGTCACCGCGTTTCTAAGCTGGGCATCGCTGTTTTCCACATCGGACTGGGCGCTGCGCACGGCAAGCTCCAGCGCCACCGGATCGATGGCGGCCACGACGTCACCCTTCTTGACGATATCGCCGACATTGACGTTGCGGGCAATCATTCGCCCGAGAATCCGGAAGCCGAGTTCGGTCTCGATCGTCGGTTCGATCGTTCCAGTCAGGCTGAGGCTCGTGGCCGGCGTCTGCCTGACTGTCGTCGACAGCACCGGACGAGGCGTGTCCGCCCTCTCTTCTGCCTTCGGCGCGCAGGAGGAGATGAGGGCCGTGCCTAGCATAAGTGCGACTATCTTTAGACGAATACTCACTTGGAAGCTTCCTTAACGTAAGACACGATCTCACCGGGCCTGAGGAACTTGGTGCCGTCGGTCACCACGACCTCTCCTGCCGACAGGCCCGACTTCACGACGAAGCTGCCGGTCTCGTAGCCGGCGACGTCGATCGCCCTGGCCGAAACGACGGAGGATGCCGGATCGACGATCCAGACGGCCGGCTTGCGGTCCTTCGAGGTCATTGCCGACCAGGGCAGCTGGATGACGTCCTGCGAGAGGTAGTTGAACCGCCCGACGACGGGAGCGCCCAGCGGAATGGGAGCATCGCTCGATATCGCGACCTTGACCTTGATGGTGCCGGTGGCGGAATCGATCGTCGGCGAGATCTCACGCACTTTCGCCGTGATCTTCTGTGTCGGATCCGACAACAGAGTTACCGTGCCGTCACCATCGATCGGACGCAGGAAGGCGCTTTCCACCACCTCGAAGACGGCATCGCGGTCGCCATCATGGGCAAGGGTGAAGACGACCTGGGCGGCCTGCGCCACCTGCCCGACCTCGGCATTGCGGGCGGTGATTACCCCGTCGGCGTCCGCCTTCAGCTCGGTGTAGGACAGGCTGTCCTGGGCGGTTTCGAAGAGCGCCTGCGCCGATTTCGTCGATGCCTGCGCCGTCAGAAGCGCCTCCTGTGCCTGGTCGAGCGCCGCACGGGTCGTCACCTGCGTTCGAAACAGGCTCTGCTGGCGGTCGAATGCAAGCTGCGCCTGGGTCTGCTGCGCCTCGGCCGACTGAAGATTGGCCGCGGCTACATCCAGGTCGGCCTTCTGCTCTTGCGGATCGATGCGCGCGAGAAGCTGCCCCGCTTTCACGGACTGTCCGACCTCGACCAGCCGCTCGATGATCTTGCCGCTGACGCGGAAGGACAGATCGGTCTGGACACGCGCCCGCACCTCTCCCGTGATCGCACCGCCCTGAACCAGCGGCTCAGGCTTGGCGACGACGACACCGACCTGCCGCGGGCTCGGTTCGGTCGGCCCGCTCTCATCGCTGCATGATCCGAGACCGATGGCGCATACGATCGCTGTGGCGATCAGAATGGTTCTCATAGTTGACCTCTTGCTCTCAACGGCAGCTCCTATATAATTGACTGACGCATTAGTCAATGAAACTTTGCGCCGCGGGGAAGAGGGCGCACGCAACAAAGGGGAGGCAGGAAATGGCAACTCAGAAGAAGCTCACGCGGGCGGAACAGAAGGCCCTGCGGCCCGTCCAGATTCTGGATGCGGCCTTCGAGGAATTCGTCAGAAGCGGTTTCGCCGGCACGCGCGTGGAAGACATCGCCGACAGGGTCGGCGTCACCAAGGGCACGGTCTATGTCTACTTCGAGACGAAGGAAAAGCTCTTCGAAGCCATGATCAACCACTTCTCCGTGCCGTTTCAGGAACTGCTGGCGATCGCCGATCGGCTCAGCGGCAGCGCTACCGACAGGCTGATTTCCATTCTCGGCCTCTTCTACGAACAAATTCCCGAGGACCGCGCAACGCGTGAGTTGACGCGGTTGGTCATCTCGGAGGGGCAGCGTTTCCCCGACCTGATCGATCGCCACCACGATCAGTTCATTGCGCCGATCATCGCCAAGATCGACGCCCTGATCCTCGAGGGCGTGGCGTCGGGCGAGTTTCGCCCCATTCCGGTGGAATTCTCCGACATCGTGGTCGCGCCCATTCTGACAACGACGGTTCTGCGGCTGATATTCGACGACCGCCGCGTGCCCACTCCCAACAAGGAGGCCTTCCTGCGGACCTATTTCGACCTGCTGTTCAACGGTCTGCTCGCCAAGCCTCACTGATCGGCAATGGCTCCCGGCGCCCGCATTCGTCGTTCGTTTGCGGCAGCGCTGCAGCCGGTTTTCGCCGAAAGCGGAAAAATAGGCTGCGAGGCACGTAGATTTTCTGAAGTTTTTATGTGAAAACATCGAGTTAGCTAGCGCCTTCAAAGGCGCCACCTCAATTCGCGACGGAAGAAAGTGGAACGCAAAGTCAATCTCAAGGATGTCGCGCGCGACGCTGATGTATCGCTGAGCACGGCCTCGCACGCGCTGAACGGAACCGCGCCGCTGACCATCGAAGTGCGCGAAAGGGTTCTGGATTCGGCCAAACGCCTGGGTTACCTCGACCGCCGAAGAACGAAGGCGACGATTGCCGCCTTGCGTGTGTTGCTTCTCGCCATACCGGGCGATGCTGCTCCGGAGAGCGACCTCAACCTGGTGAGCTGGACAATCCTCAACGGCCTTAGAAAGGAGTGCGAGCGCCGCGGCATCCGAATCGTGCCTTTCGTCAGCACCGGCCGGCGCATCGACGGCGCTGAGGTCCGGCAGATCGCGCTTGCGGAGCACGCCGACGGCATCGTGGTCCTGAACGACGATCAGCCGGAACTGATCCGCAGTCTCGCTTCGGCCGATATGCCCGTCGTCATCGTCAACGGCGAGGATCCGACCATGCTGGTCGATACGGTGACACCCGAAAACCGCTTCGGCGCCCGGCTCGGCATCGAGCACCTGCTGGCGCTCGGACATCGCCGCATCCTGCACCTGACCTGGAAGGGGCGCACGACCATCCAGCGCCGATATGACGGCTTCTCCGATGCCTATTTCGCCGCTCAGCTTCCGGTGCCCGAGGAGATGCTCGTCGAGGCCGAGGGATATGAGCCCCGGCATGGCGAAGCTGCCATCAATGCGCTGCTCGATCGCGATCCGACGATGAAAGGCGCCACCGCCGTCTTCTGCGCCGCCGACAACCTGGCGCTCGGCTGCCTGAAAGCACTGGCCGATCGCGACATCCGCGTGCCCGAGGCGATCTCGGTCCTCGGCTTCGACGACATCGTTCCCGGCGAATTCAGCCGCCCGCCGCTTTCGACGGTCCGCGTGCCCACCGACAAGCTCGGCGCCGCGGCGCTCGCGCTTATCGAACAGAGGCTGATCGCCAACGACCCCCAACGGCCGGCCCATCGCCTGGAGCTCGGATGCCATCTCGTCCTGCGCGGCAGCGTCGCACCGCCTGGTTAAACCGCCGGGAGGACCGGGACTCGAACTCCAAAGCTCAGATCAGCGCAAACGTTCGGCCCGCAGCCGGGTATCCCGCGGGCTCTCACCAAAGGTGCTGCGGTAAACAATGGAGAACCTGCCCGCATGGGCAAAACCCCATATCGCGCAGATTTCCCGGACGGATTGCTGGTTCGTCGGATCCCGCAACTGCTCGCGAGCGGCCTGCAGCCGGATCGTGCGGAGGTAACCGGCCGGCGACGTCCCCCGGAAAGCTTTGAAGCCCGTCTGCAGCGCGCGCAGGGAAACACCGACATCATCGGCAACCATCGTCATGGTGAGAGGTTCCGCGATATTGGCATGCATGTAGTCGATCGCCCGTCGGACATGCCAAGGTGCAATCAGCGACACTTTCTTTTTTTCCAGATGGTCTGAAAGACGGTGTCGGGCAAATCGGATCACCAGGTGAGCGAGGGTCTCGCTCATCGCCGCTGCGGCAAGGGGGGAAGATAGAAGCGGGCCGCTTTCGCGCATGCCCTGCACAACCGTCCGGGCCAGATTGCCGATGAGCTGCCCGGGCTGAGTGGAGAGATCCAGGACGGGCTCGAGGTCGAGCGACTCGGAGAGCGGCGTCTCCACCAGCGAAGAGAGCGCTCGCTTTACGACTTTCCAGTCCAGGAAGAGGACATCCGAGCGATGCGGGCCACCCTGGATCACGCGATCACCGGCCTCATGGTTATTGGCCATGAGAAGGTGTCCGGCCCCGCTTTCGACCGTTCTCTTGCCGACGGACAAGCGAAAGGAACCTGTATACGGCATGTAAAACGCAAGATGTTGCGGGCTTTCGTCGAGCGTTCGGATTGTCCAGGAACTCTGATATACGGAATGAAACATCGTGAATGCCTCAGTCCGTCTCAGATCTGCCGCCCAGGCAAAACTCCGGTCGTTACTCAGCGGCTGTCCGCCGAAAACCCCATAGCCTGTCGAAAAGGCCTGAACCATCGATTCGAAGTTCGCACCTTCATGCGTCGGCACAAAACCGTAACCCTCATGCTCAGGAGCGCGGGCCGTATTCTCAGGTCTCAATGATCTCATGCAACTCGATTCTTTTCCTTGCCACATGACATGTCATCTCGACTGGTATGACCAATCTCGATGAGGTAAGCAGGACCGGCGAAACCACGGATGACTTCCTTGCCCCGCAGAAGCAAAGCGTCCCCTTCACCTGCTTCACACTCACAGTGTAAATCAAAATGATCGGAAAATGAAGTACGTTCCTCTGGACCATGTCGCCCCTCATTTCCTGCAAGACACACAACCAACGCGGGTGGCTTCTCGCAATGAACGGGACGTCTTGCGGTTGATCTGGAAGTCACCCGGCATTGAGCGCTCCGACCTGACCGAGCCGCTCGATCTGACCCAGCAATCGCTGCACAGGATCGTCGGACGCCTTCACGAGCGAGGAATGCTCGTCTTTTCCCAGTCGGAGAACCGGCGCGCCGGACCGCCGAGTCCGGAGCTGACGCTCCGAAAGGATTGGTGTCTGACGCTCGGCATCTCCGTCAACGTCGGCTCCATCAGCCTTTGCCTCATGGGTTTCGGCGAGCCGTTGGAGAATATGGAAATTCCGCAGACCGGCTCCTCGCTATCCCTGGAGATGGACCGAATCGAAGCGGCGGTCGAAGACATTCTTGCCCGGCGTGGCGCCGGGCGGCGCGATGTTCTCGGCGTCGGCCTGGCGGTCGCCGGCCATCGCATGCTGGAGACGGCATTCAACTGTCCGCTGCCGCTCGCCCATTGGTCGCTGATCGATCTGGCGCCCGTACTTGGAGAGCGCCTTGGTCTGCCGGTCTGGGCTGACAATGTCGCCAGGACCGCTGCCTTGGCGGAAGCAATCTTCGGCGTCGGCCGTGATGTCGCCGATTTCGCCTATATCGCCCACCTTCATGGCTATGGCGGCGGCCTGGTTTGCGGAGGCATGCCATTTCGCGGCAGCTTCGGAAACGCCGGGGAATTCTCCGTTCTCTTCGGACGTCAGGATTACGACGACCGACCCGCCCTCAACCAACTGCTCGAACATCTTCGCACCAAGGGGCGGCTGGGGCTGACCCTGAAGGACCTGAAGAACGAAAATCTGGTGGATTGGGACGGCGTCGAGGAGTGGATCGACCGTGTCACGCCGGCCCACAATCGGGCCATCAACGCGATCTGCGCGATCTTCGACCCGGCCTTGATCGTGCTGGGCGGCGAGCTTCCGCATTCACTTGCAAGAATGCTGATCGAACGGACCGAATTCAATAATCTGCCTCGGCACGGCGCATTGCGCGACGTTCCGCGGCTTGCCGTGGCGCAGATCATCGATGCCCCCGGCGCCATCGGTGCGGCCTTGATCCCGCTCTTCGAAACCGTTTTGTGATTTTTCGCCCGCAGCAGGGTGCTGGTTGCGGGCATTGCCTCACACGACATTGAAGCGGCTCAGGCGATCGAGCCTGAACCGCTCCTGTCGAAAGCGGGAGGCCACAGCCCTACCCGCGCAATGGTGCGATGTCGAATCCGGCCCGAAGGCGATCTGCCTCGCCGGCGAGCGCTGCAGCTGCAACGCTCGGGAGGGTCTCCCGCCTCAACCCCTGGTCGGGGTTATGCGCCAGCTTCGCCTACTTCATCCCCGTTCCGGCAATGCCCGTCGTGATGTATTTCTGCAGGAACAGGAACACGACGGTGACAGGCAGCAGGCTGAGGAAGGTCATCGCCAGGATATAGTGCCACTGCACCGAAAACTCGCCCTGGAAGGCGTTGAGGCCCACCTGCAGCGTGAAATTCTCGCGGCTGTTGAGCACGATGAGCGGCCAGAGGAAGTCGTTCCAGCGCCAGAGCACGGAGAAGATCGCGAGAACCGCGAGGGCCGGCGCCGTCAGGGGCAGGATGATGCGCCAGAAGATGCAGAATTCGCTCGCCGCATCGACGCGCGCCGCCTCGATCAACTCGTCCGGTATCGTTAGCATATATTGCCGCAGCAGGAAGACGGCGGTCGGCGAGGCGATCGTCGGCAGGATGACGCCCCAGAGATTGTCGGCAAGCCCCACCCCGACGATGACGAGATAGGCAGGGACCATGACCACGGCGAGCGGGATCATCAGCGTCGAGATGATGATGACGAAAACCGTCGTGTCGCCGCGAAATTTGTATTTCGACAGGGCAAAGGCCGCCATGGCGTTGACAACAAGCGTCAAAAGCGTCGCAACGACGGTGACGAACACCGAGTTCTTGAGGAAGGTCAGGAAGTTGAAGCGCGTCAGCGGATCGGTGTAGTTCTCGGTGGCGACGGTCATGTGCTGCACCGGGGTGATCCCCTTCACGTCGACGCTGACCGGCTGTCCCGGATTGGCGGGATCGACCATCTGCGCCTTGAGGCCGATGCGCCGGACCATCGCCATTTCACGCGCCTGGCCGTCGATCGTCACCTGCCAGATGCTGAGCGGCTTGTCGAAGCCGGGCACGGTTTGCTCCACCGCGGCGCGCGGCAGCAGCGTCGGCGGAAAGCGGGTGATTTCGGCCGCCGGCTTCAGCGAGGAGAGACCAGCCCAGAGGACGGGAACGAGCACGGCGAGCGTGCCGCCGATCAGCCAAACCCACGACAGGATATCGGTGATGTCGATGCGTCCGGCCCGGCGCGTGCGCGTCATGAAGCGGATCGGGTTCATAGAGCTGTTCATCTCAGGACTCCATTCGCTTGCCGAGGCGCAGCTGTATGAGGGTGAGAACCAGAAGCACCAGCCCCATGAGAACCGATGCGGCCGAGGCAAGGCCGAAGAGGCGAAGATCGCTGCTGAAGGCCATCTGGTAGATATATTGGACGATGAAGCTGTTGGCCGTGCCCGGGCCGCCGCCATTCGTCAGAACCCAAGCTTCGTCAAAGATCTGCACGGACTTGATCATCAGAAGGATGAAGACGACGAGCAGGTTCGGCGCCAGCAGCGGCAGCGTGATCCTGAAGAGGGTGCGGCGCGGCGACGCGGCGTCGATGGAGGCTGCCTCGTAGAGCTCCTTCGGGATCGCCTGGAGACCGGCGAGCAGGATCAGGGTGTAAAAGCCCATGTGGAACCAGACCGAGACCACCACCACGAAGAACCGCGACCAGCCGACATCGAGCAGAAAGATCTCCGGGGGAACGCCGAGCATCTGGAAGAAGGCGTTCAGCAGTCCGTTGCGATCGAGGAACCATTTCCAGATCAGGCCGATGACGACGGGCGACAGCAGAACGGGGTAGAAGAACATCGCCCGGAAGAAGCCGCGCGCAAAGATCGCCCGGTTGAGGATCAGCGCCGTGATCAGCGCCACCAGCAAAGTGGCGGTGACGTTCAATGCGACGAACCAGAGCGTATTCCACACCGCCGTCCAGAACAGCGATTCCTGGCAGGTTCCCGGCTGCAGGTAATTGCCGCAGGAAAGCAGGGCGCGGAAGTTGTCGAAGCCGACGAAGGGCCGCTCCGAGACGAAAAGATTGGTGCCGCCGGTGAAGGCGTAACCGACCGCGATGGCGATCGGAAGGAATGTGAAGATGGCGAACAGAATAAGGTTCGGCGCCAGGAACAGCCAAGGCATGCGCTTGCGGCCGAAGAGGCGCTCGAACGCATTCATCGGCGCCTCGACCACCTTCATCGCCGTGTCGCCCGCCTGGGAGAACAATGCAGCAGCAGCCATGGTCAGCGCCTCCCCTGCCCCGATCGGCGGGCAAAAGCCAGGCCACTTTCGGGATCGAACAGATGAACGCGGGCCGGATCGGCATCGATCATGATCCGGTCGCCCTGAACAGGTGCGAAATGGCCGGCTTCATGGATGATGATCTGCTCCTCCTGCCCGGCAAGATTGCCGTAGACATAGGTCTCGGTGCCGAGGCCTTCGTGATATTGGACGACGAACGGCAGACCGCTCTCGCTGGAACGGGAGAAATGCGCGGGCCTTATGCCGGCCAGCACATCCTGCCCGACGGCGATGCCCTTGGGATCGACATCGCTGACGATCCTGCCGCCGCTGACGACATCGATGACGACACCGCTCTCGCCGATGGCGGCGACCTTGCCCTTGATGATGTTCATGCGCGGCGAGCCGAGGAAGCCGGCGACGAAGAGATTACGCGGGTGGTCGAAGAGTTCGAGCGGTGCGCCGACCTGCTCGACCCGCCCGGCGCGCAGCACGACGATCTTGTCGGCCATGGTCATCGCCTCGACCTGGTCGTGGGTGACATAGATCATCGTCGTCTTGATCTCGCGGTGGAGCTTGGTGATCTCCGCCCGGGTCTGGACGCGCAGCGCCGCGTCGAGGTTGGAAAGCGGCTCGTCGAACAGGAAAATGTCAGGCTCGCGCACGATCGCCCGGCCGATCGCCACGCGCTGGCGCTGGCCGCCGGAAAGCTGCTTCGGCCGCCGGTCGAGATAGGGTTCGATCGCCAGCATCCTGGCGGCTTCGGCGATCCGCGCCTCGATTTCGGCGCGCTTGAACTTCAGATTCTCCAGGCCGAAAGCGAGGTTCTTGCGGACGCTCATATGCGGATAGAGCGCGTAGGACTGGAAGACCATGGCGATCTTGCGCTCGGCCGGCGAAAGGGCGCTGACGTCCCGGCCGCCGATCGCGATTCCGCCCGACGTGACCTCTTCAAGGCCGGCGATGACGCGCAGCAGGGTCGACTTGCCGCATCCCGACGGGCCGACGAAGACGACGAACTCGCCGTCCTTGATATCGAGTTCGACGTCATGCAGCACTTTGACGGAGCCATACGACTTGTTGACGGTGGAAAGTTTCAGTTCTGCCATGCCCCACTCCCATCGGGTGCCGCCGTTTCGAAGACGACGTCGATTGCGTTCCAGCCTTGCGGCAGCGGTGTCGGCCTATTGATCCGCACCTCTTTCATTAAGATCCCGGCAACGCCGGCCACGTAGGCGGCCGGCATACCGCCGGGATAGTCCTGCAGGCCGATCACGCGGCCGTCCGCACCGCGGGTCCAGGCATTGGCCCGTCCGCCGCCATCGGCCTTCGGCGCGAGATCGGCATTGGTCGGACGCAGGTCGTAGCTCCGCCCGGTGCCGAGTTGCCCGGGCTGCTGATCGATGGCGATCCGGGCGAGCGACACATTGCGGATGCCTGCCGGCGCGGCCGCGATGATGGTGATCGCCCCTTCCATGCGGCCGGTCACGTCTTCGACGATGAGATTTTCGACGGCGCCCGCAGGCCGCTCGGCGATACGATCGACGACGTTGACGGTCAGCGCCTCGCCCGAACCCCAGAAACCATCCGGTGTTTCCACGCACTCTACGGCAATCCGGGAAAACCTCACATTCGATATTCGGCCGCCGTCGCGGGAGAAGATGCCGAGCGCCCTGTTGGAAGACGAAACGCTGCAGTCCTCGAATACGACATTGCTGACATCTCCATGCGTTTCCGTGCCGATCTTCAGCGCGCAGCTGAGGCTCTGAACAGCGCAGCGGCGCACAAGAATGTTCTCGCATCGCCCGATGGCCACACCGTCAGGCCCGATGCTGGTCTTCAGGCAGATGCCGTCGTCGGCCGTCGATATGCTGCAATCTTCGATGACGGCGCCGCGGCAGGCGTCGAGCACGATGCCATCGGTATTGGGAAGACGACGGTCGTTTTCGATCGTGACGTTGCGGACGGCAAGATCGGCGCAGCCGACGAAATGTAGCGTCCACATCGGCGAGCGGCTGATGGTGATGGAACTGATCTCGACCTCGTCGCAGCCTTCGAAGACGACGACGCGCGGACGGAATTCGGCCGGAATGAAGGTGCCGACGCTCTCGTCGTCTCCGATGATGAAGCTCTCGCAGCCGGCTTCGATGCGTCCCTCCCCCGTCAGGCCGATCCGCCGCGCATCCTTGGCGACGATCATGCCGCGATCGGATTTTTCGGCGATCACCGAAACGGTCGTATGCGCATAGGCCGCATAGTCGGGGATGGGACGCAGGATGGCGCCGGCCGCCAGGTGCAGATCGACGCCAGAGCGGAGCCGGAGCCCCTGGCAGAGGTGGATGCCAGCCAGGAGCTCCAGGCGTCCGCCGCCGGAAGCTGAAAGAGTGTCGATTGCCGTCTGCAGGCGATCGGTGTTGTCGCCGTCGAATGCCTCGATCGTGACGAGGGAGGTGGCACTCATTGGCGTCGGCCGCTCTCGATAAGGACTTCGGTCAGCAGCAGCATGGTCAGCGCCTGGCCATAAGGGGTCGGCAGGTTCGGAATGCGCCGGTAGAAGTCGAGGTCATGGCCCATCGGCGTGCCGTCCGAAACGCCGTGGACGACGCCCTCCTCGTCGATCTGGGCCAGCACGGCCTTCAGCGCGCGCTCTGCATGGACCTTGTCGCTCTCGCCGAGAATGCCGGCATCGATGGCGCGCAAAATGCCGTAGGCGATGCCCGCCGTGGCCGAGGTTTCCAGCGGCGAAGAGGGATCGTCGAGCAGCGTCGTGAACATGCCGTCCGGCCGCTGATATGCTTTCAGGGAACGCACCTGGCTGACGAGGACGTTCGACAGGAACCGCCGGTCCTTCTCGCCGAGCGTCGGCACGAGATCGAAGAGTTCGGGAATGGCGACGGTGATCCAGGCATTGCCGCGGGCCCAGAAGGCATTGGCGAAATTGTGCCGGCCGTTGAAGGTCCAGCCGTGATACCAGAGCCCGCTGACGGGATCGGAGAGATAGCGGGTGTGGATGACGAACTGGTAGACGGCCTCGTCGATCCAGTCGTTGCGCCTGCAGAGCACGCCGGCGCGCGCAAGGAACAGGCAGGCCATGAACAGCGTGTCGTCCCACAATTCGCCGTCGTTGAGGCGTTCCTTGACGACGTGCTGGAAGCCGCCCTCCTCCGTCTTCGGCAATTCCTTGACGAGCCATTCGGCCCAGTCCTCGACGAGGGCGCGAAAGTCCGGACGATCGACATGCTCGACAAGGATCGCGAGCGGCAGCATCGGCGCCGTGCTGTTGATCTGGCGCGGCGGCAGGCCGCGCTCGATCTGGCCGCTGTACCAGACGACGAGCTCCTGTAGCGCCTTCTGGTCATTGGTGGAGATTGCGCGTCGGAGAAAGCCGTAAAGGCCGACACCGACTTCCCAGTCCCACTCGTCGAACTGGATTCCGGAGGTGGCGCTTCCACTGACGAGACCTTCCTTGATGCCTCGGAGCCGGCTGAAAGCCGTTGCCACGCGATCAATCGTCGTCAGGAGGGCGGCGTTATCGACAGATGCTGTGTTCATGCTGGAGACCTATGTTTCAGGAATAGAAGGGTCCGTCAGTGCCGGCGCCGGAGGCAGCACTGTCGTGGGTGAGGATCGGGTGCGGCTGATCATGGGTGAACGGCCGGGGCTTGCCGCCGATGGAAAGGCCGTCGGCATAGGAAAGAGAGAGCGCCGCGCCACCCGGCGGCGTCAGCGTCAGCAGGCGGCGCGCAGGGTCGAAGGCAACCGTTGTCTGGCAAAGGCGTTCGAGGAAGGCCTTGAAGGCGTCGCCATTGCCGCATCCGACGATGGCCGCCCAGCCGCCGAGCGGCCCGTAGGAGCGCGCCTCGCGGCCGGCGGTCGGCCCATCGGCGATCAGTTCCAGGCCGTTAGACGCCCAGAGGGCTGCAAATCCCCTGCCCGACCGGGCGATCAGCCATTTGTCTTCGACGATGAGATCGTCGAGACCGTCGCGGCCGATATAGGCATGCGTCCATGCATGCCGCGCGTCGCTTGTGTCCTCGATCAGCAGGGCGATATCGCGATGCTGGGCAACCCGCGGCAGGATGCCGTTGCCGGCCCAGTAGGACGGCCTTTGATTGCCCCACGGATCGTCCTCGCCGGGATGATTGACCCATAGCCTCGCCATCGGATGGCCGGCCAGCTTGATGTCGAGGACGTGCTGCTGGTGCCCCTTCCGGCCGGTCTTGTGATCTACGACCGTCGAAAGGTGCGCCGCCTCGTTCTTGAAGAGCACGAGCTTTCCGCTCTCCAGCCCCTGGCTGTAGCGCGCCTCGACGCTTCTCCCCCGCGACAGCGAAGCCAGCTCGGCGAGATCGGCCGGCGGCTCATAATCGCCGGCGCAGAACATCGTCAGTGCCGCAACGCCGTTGTTGAGCCAGCCGGTGCCGAAGGCCACCTGGGCGAAGGGGGCAAGCTCGGTCAGCGGGCCGGCGCGCAGCTCCTTGTCGTAAGCGCGCCCCTGGGAGCCGGCCGGAACGCCGGCCAGTGTATGAAGGGCGATCATGCGGAAGATGAGGTCGATCTGACCGCGGGCGCGATCGGCAATCCCGCTCTCTGCCCAGCGCTCCAGCGCCAGGAGACCGATGAAATCGATCGGATAATAGGCGGCCGAATTCCACTCCGCCAGGCCATGCGCCTCGACGCTGTCGAACCAGCGCCCGAGCCGCTCGACGGCGAGTTCCGCCTGCTGCCGTCCCGTGCGCCCCGAGGCCGAAAAGATCGCGTCCGGCAAGAGAAGCCCGGCCAAAAGCTGGCTGGTATGAAAGCAGAGCACATGGTTCTCGCTCCAGAACCACATCGCGTCATTGCCAGGCTCGTCGACCCAGTAGCGGTAGGAGAGGACCGAACGGCGGATGCGTTCGACCGTCGCCTCCGGCATCCGGTCGCCATAGGCGCCGAGCAGCCACAGGAGCGGCACCATGATGAAATCGGAGCAATCCTCGCGCGCATCGATGGAGGCGAGCGTCGCGTCGACGATGCGGTCGAAGCTTTCCGGATCGAGATGGCCGGTTTCCATCATCGCGATCAGCCGCCCAGCGCGGTTGGCGCCGAAGCGGGCGCTATATTCCAGCGCCTGGCGCTTGCGGGCGGCAAGCGATGCCTCTGCCGGCAATGGCGAAAGGCTACTCATGAAGGCGGCATCGATGACGCGGGTGACCGAGCCTGGCCCGGAGCCGATCGTCATGTGGATGCCGTGATAACCATCCGCAATGCCGCAGACATCCTCCGCGATCAGCCGGCCCTGATGGGCACGCAGCGTTAGTTTCGAATGGACGAGAACGGGCCGCTCATGGCCATGGCCGACGACCTTGAGTTCGACCGGCAGGTCGCGCTCGGGCGCCGTGTCGAAGATGATCTCCAGCGGCTGGTTGACGAAGACGTCGCGCGCCGGGCGCACCCCACGCGAAAGCGCTTCCAGTTCGCGCACCTCGTCCTGATCGAGTGCTACCGGCAGCAGCACGCAGAGCGGTTCCTTGTCCAGCATTTCGAGCTCGAAGAACCACGTCGTATCGCGTTCGGCCAGATCTTCGGTATGGACGAGAATTTCGTTGTCGCCGGCGTCCAGCCGCAGCGCTATCTCGGTTGCGCTCTCGACGTTGCGCTTGAAGGGCTCGAAACGCACGGCTTCCTGCCCGTTGACCCAGATGCGGACACCGCCGCAGGTCTTGAGCGCGAGCTTGAGTGTGCGCGGGGCTTCCGTCCTGAACGTGCCCTTCAGCCATCGCTGCACATGGGTCGGCACATGCCAGAAGCTGGTAAACTCGACGCGGCGGTTCGAACCGGGAAGATAGAGGCTTTCGGTCGGCCAGGACGTGTCCGGCTCCAGCGCCCGCCCGACCATGCTGGACCAGAAGGCCTTGCGGCACGGCAGGTCGCCGACATCGACGAAACCGTTGATGAAACGATAGTTCACGCGATCTTCGGCCGGGGCCGGTTCGCCGGGAAAATAGCGCTCGATGAGGGCGGAAACGGCCCATGCCGTGATCGTCTGCCCCTCGGCCACGCCGTATGCTGGCGCCATGTCGTCCGGCTGCTTGATGCTTTCCGTTTTCACAGATCGCCTCCTCCGCAATCCTATGAAAATATTTTCATTAGGTGATTTTGGCGCGTTATTTCTGAAAATTGCTCAAAAACATCGCTATTCGCTTAGAAAATAGCTTGACGGGACGAATGTCAAGTATATGAAATTCACTTATCGATGGCTGATGCCGCGATTGATGAAAATGTTTTCATGGGAGGATGAAAATGAAAACCTATCTCTCAGGGGCTTTCGCACTGGCGCTGGCCACCGTTTCTTTCGCCTGGTCCAGCGTGGCCATGGCCGAAACCCAGACGATCACCTTTCTCTTCACCGACGACGACCAGGCTTACGTCGAGCGGATGGAAGCGCTGAGCAAGGAATTCGAGACCGCGCATCCCGACATCAAGGTGAACTTCGTCTCGTCGGGTTATGATGCCGTCGCCAAGCAGCTGCCGGTGCAGCTCGCC
Organism: Rhizobium sp. M10; assembly: GCF_002531955.1. NCBI lineage: Bacteria > Pseudomonadati > Pseudomonadota > Alphaproteobacteria > Hyphomicrobiales > Rhizobiaceae > Rhizobium > Rhizobium sp. M10. The sequence continues at coordinate 166,103 of NZ_NWTA01000015.1, forward strand.
ATCGGCGAAGGTCCCGACATCGCCAAGATCACCGACTGGCAGCTGGCGCCCTATTACCTCGACATGCGCCCGCTGATGAAAGATCCCGACGGCTTCGCCAAGCTGCACGGCGACAGCCTGAACACGCTTCGCTTCCCCGGCGTCAACGATCCGAATTCGATCAACGGCTATGTCGCGTCGCAGACCTTCAACCTGCCCTTCGTCAACAAGACGCTGTTCGAGCAGGCGAAAGAACCGCTTCCGAAGCCGACCGCCACGCTGAAGGACATCGTCGAAGCTTCCGCTCGCGTCGCCAAGGCGACCGGCGCCCAGATCCCCTTCACGATGGACCGCTCGGGCCACCGCTTCTCCGGCGCGGCCTTCTCCTACGGCTCGAATTACGTCAAGGACGGCAAGTTCTCGTTCCCGGACGATGCCGCCAAGCACTACATCACCGATCTCTACAACTGGACGAAGGACGGCTCCTTCCCGAAGGAAATGTGGGGGGCTGCCGGCGGAACCCAGTACAAGAACATGGGTGACGAGTTCGTCAACGGCAATGTCGTGACCTATCTCGCCGGCAACTGGATGGTCAATCCGTTCCAGAAGAAGATCGCCGACGCCTTCGACTGGACGGCGATCAGCGCGCCCTGCGGCGATGCCGGCTGCTATGCGATGCCGGGTGGCACCGCGATCGTCGGCTTCAAGCGCACCAAGCATCCTGAGGCTGTCGCCGCTTTCATCGAGTTCCTCGGCTCTGAAAAGATCCAGCGTGAAATCGCCGAAAACTACGTCATCCTGACCGGCGCCGACATCAAGGATCCGCAGTACAAGCTCGAGAGCCAGAATGCCAAGGATGCCATGGCCGTCTTCCTTTCGGCCCGCAACAGCGCGCCGAAGGCAGCCCGCGACCTCGAACGCCTCAAGGGCTCGTCCGCCATCTATCAGCTCATCGTCCAGCGGATGAGCCAGCTGATCGTCGGCGAACTTTCCCTTGAAGACACGTTCAAGGCGATGAGCGCGGACGTCGACAAGGTCAACGTGGCGCTCGCCGCCAACAAGTAACCGGCCGCGCCTGTCTCCCACAGATTGCGCGCTGCATCAGCCACGGCCTCGCAACAGGCCGTGGCTGATCGTTTTTGGCCGCCTCTTTCGATCAGCTAGCCGCCGCGGCAGATCGGCGCGGATAGGAGGGATGGTTCTTTGGTGTCGTGACACGGACTTCGCGAGCGGCTATAGGCGTGTCGGCCTGCGCGGCGCGCCGGCGTCAGGCTCAACTTACTGAAGCCGGCAAACCGGCGGCAGTCCAGCCCATTGAGGTGCATCTCCATGCCACTCGGCTCCGAGCATCCGCTGCGAAGGGAACTTCACAACGAGCTCCATGCGCGCCCGTCGCTTTATTTCGATGGCGACACCGATGTCTGGCACGTCGCCATCGTCGGCGAGAACGGCCCTCCCTCGCTGCCCGGTTCCCTGCCGGGATTGGAAGATGTGACCACGACCGGCGAGGGCAACCACGGCATCGGCCGCGTCGGCGACGGCCGGCTGAAATGGGAAGCCCATACCGAGTTTCTGACCCTCACCTTCGTCGTGCCGGCATCGGCCGAACCCGGCAGCAACCCGCCGGAAGCCTTTCGAGCCTGCTGCAGCCAGATTGGCGGCAAGGTCATCGCGGCCGTGCGCGTGCTGGTGCGCGACGAAAAGGACGGGCGCATCCTGGAAAAACCCAAGCTCGACTATGTCGCTTCGCGGGTCGGCGGCGGCGACGCCGAGGTGCATTCGAACTTTCGACTGACCGACAGCGGCTTCCTCGAGTTCCTGTTCTTCAACCGCAACCTCAACGCCTATCGCACCGGCCGCATGGTCCGGCGTTTCCTGGAAATCGAGACATATCGGATGATGGCGCTGCTGGCGTTGCCGATGGCGCGCGAGACCGTGTCGAAGCTTTCCGCCTTCGACCAGCGCCTCGATCTCCTGATCGTCCATATGCAGAGCGCCGTCAAAGTCGACAAGGCGCTGTTATCGGAGGTGACGAGGCTCTCCTCCGATGTGCTCAACTTCTCCGCACTTGCCCGCCACCGCTTCGGCGCGACGAAAGCCTATGCCGAGATCGTGGCGAGCAGGCTGTCGGAGCTTCGAGAAGAGCGGGTCGAACAAAGGCAGAGGCTGGGTACGTTCATCGACCGGCGCTTCCAACCGGCTGTCCGCTCGGTCTATGCGGCAGAACGGCGCCTCGACGAACTGGCCGAACGCGTCAGCCTGGCCGGAGACCTGCTCAGGACCACCGTGCAGGTTCAGCTCGAAGATCAGAACGCCTCATTGCTGACCTCGATGGAAGAGCGGGCGCGCATCCAGGTGCATATCCAGCAGGCGGTCGAAGGCTTTTCGGTCATCGCCATCACCTATTATACTATTGGCCTGGCGAAGATCAGCCTCGAAAGCATCTCTGCCTTGGGTGTCGACCCTCATGTGACGAAACTCGCCGTTCTCGGCGCCATCCCACTCGTGCTCTTCGCCGTCTGGACCGCGGTTCGCCATGTCCGCAGAAGCATCGCCGGCACGCCGCACGCTCCGACATCCGGAAGCCACTGACGCGACGTCAACCGCTTGCGCCTGTGCCCCCTGCCGCCGCTTCTTGTGCGAAAGCACCTTCATGACAGGATGCATCCTCCCAGTCCTGAAGATTTCGATGTCGCCCCCAGCGCATGCTGTGATCGCATCCGTGAACCTTACAAACTTCGAACGCTTGCTGCTATGAGGTCCCGCAACCAAATCGCTCCGGGGTCTTCGTGGACGCGCCTGTGCCACACCATCCGGTAGCCGAATTCGCGTAATTCCAGCGGTGGCTCGACAAGTGTCAGGTCTCTGCCGGCTGCGAGCGTGGATGCTACCCGGCTCGGCAGCACGACGATAAGGTCGGACGCCGCGCAGACGAACGCGGCGGTAGCGAAATAAGGGAGCCTGAGAGCGATACGCCGCTCCAGGCCTTGCCTGGCAAGCACCTCATCCACATGGCTCCTGGGCAGGCCCGGAACGCTCACAAGTGCGTGCGGGTAGGCGAGAAACTCCTCGGGGGTCAAACTCCGCTGCGATCCGTTCTCGCGCCCGGCAAGCAGCGGGTGGCGTGTGCTCATCAAGCAGATCAGTCTTTCTTCAAACAGCGAGCGGGTCATCAGCCCCTCCGGGACCGGATGATCGGTATAGAGGATAAGGTCGATATGTCCGCTTCCGAGCTGCACGAACGTGTCGTTTGTGAACGGCACGATCTCGATGACCGCATTCGGCGCCTCCTGAGCGAACATGGACATCAGGCTGGGAAGCATGATGATCGCGGCGTGATCCGTCATGGCAATGCGAAACAGGCGCTGCGTGGTTCCGGGATCGAACGCAGATGGCGCAACGAAGCTCTCTAACTGATTGAGCAAGCTCGCGAGCGGATCAATCAGGCTTTCGGCCCGAGCCGTCGGCGTCATTCCGGACTTTCCTTTCAGCAGAATCTTGTCACCGAGCAGCATGCGAAGCCTTGCCAGTGCACGGCTTACGGCCGGCTGGCTCATATTGAGCCGCCTGGCGGTGAGGGTCACGCTGCGTGTTTCCAGCAGCAGACGCAGCACGACAAGGTGGTTCAGGTCGACATTACGAAAATCCGTTTTCTGCATAACGCTAATGCGTATCATTCATTAGACGCAAAATATAGCACCCGCTACGCTCCCCCCATTCACCGCTTCGAACGAGCATCCTCGTTTCTCGTGGCATGCGGACCTGCTGCCGCAATTCAGAAACGCAGTAACAAAAGAGATCAGATTTGGCCGAGACATTTCGCCAGTGGGTGCTTGCAAAACCGCTTGAAGGATCGCTTGAGCCGAGCCACTTCGAGCTGCGGGAGGTACCTCTACCCGAGCCAGCGCCAGGACAGGCGCTTGTGCGGGTCCTGCTTGCCAACATCCATTCCGCCACACGCAAACGTATGGCTGCCGGTGGCACGAAAGTCGGTTCGACCGACTCCACGAACTTCGCCTGCGCCGTCGTCGTGAAGTCGCGCGATCCGGTGTTCAACGAAGGCGACGTGATCCATTGCCAGGCCGGGTGGCAAGAATACCAGCCGGTATCGAGCACTGACGCTGCGGTCGGCTACCCTGCGGTCAGCGAGCTGGTGAAAACAGCCAACGGCACCAGCTCGCCCTTCCTTTATGCATTCAGGCCCGCACTCGTCAAAATGTGGTCGCCCTCGGTACTGATGAATGTGCTCGGCACATCAGGCCTGACTGCCTATTTCGGCCTGCGCGAATGCGGGCCGCTAATGCCGCGCGATCAGGTCGCCGTAGCGGGCACGAGTGGCTCGGTGGGATCAATCGCGGCGCAGCTGGCGAAAATTGCAGGCTCACGGGTCATCGGCTTCGCGGGTGGGGCAGACCGGTGCGGCTGGATCGTTGATACGCTGGAGATCGACGACTGCATCGACTACAAGGCCGATGATCTTGATGCCGAGCTGCAAAGCCGCTTCCCTCAAGGCATCGACTTCTTCTCGGACGGGGTCGGCGGGCGCGTCACCGAGGCCGTCCTCAAACGGCTGAACATGAACGGCCGCATGTTCTCCTACGGCTCGGCGGCCTCGCTCTACGGCGAAAGTCCGGCAGCCGGAGCGCCTGCGCCTTCGATACGCCGGATGATGGGCATTTCGGAAGGGGTCGAAGAAATCTTGCTCCGGCGCAATATCAAGGCCGAAGCCTGGATGGTCACCGACTTCGCCCATGAACGCCTGAAAGCCGAGGATGATCTTTCACGGCTGATGTTCGCAGGAAGACTGAAACCGGTCACCAACCTCGTGGAGGGTTTCGAGAAGCTGCCTGAAGCCGTCGCCGGCCTCTACCGCGCCGGCCGGTCCGGGAAGCTGCAGGTGCAGTTCGGAACACTTTGAAGCGATGTCCGAAGGCGTCGCCGCCTCCGGAGAACGTTCGCATTGAGCCGTTGGCTATGATGATAGCTCCGGCGGTCAGGACGCCATGGCGTAATGGCGGTGGTGGTCCGATGCCCGGCCGCTGCTGGTCCTGAACCGGCGCAGCAGCTCGGCGAGGCTTTCGGTCTCGTGCGTCAGGCTCTGGGCGGCGGCCGTGGTTTCCTCGACCATCGCGGCGTTCTGCTGCGTCACCTTGTCCATCTGGTCGCCGGCGGCCGAGACCTCGCGCAGGCTGGTGGCCTGCTCGCGGGCGGCAACGGCGATCTCGGCCACGGTCGCGTTCATGGCGGTGACCTGCTCGACGATCTGTTCGAGCGAGAGGCCGGATTCGCCGACCAGTTCAACGCCGGTCTTGACCTGCGCCGAGGAGGTGGAGATCAGTTCCTTGATCTCCCGTGCCGCGTTGGCGGAGCGCTGGGCGAGCTCGCGGACTTCCTGGGCGACGACGGCAAAGCCCTTGCCGGCCTCGCCGGCGCGCGCCGCTTCGACGCCGGCATTCAGCGCCAGCAGGTTGGTCTGGAAGGCGATCTCGTCGATGACGCTGATGATGTTGCCGATCTTCGACGATGAGTTCTGGATTTCCGTCATCGCGGCAATGGCGCGCGAGACGATCTCGCCGCCCTTTTCGGCGTTAGTGCGGGCCGTCGCCACGACAGCCTGAGCGCGGCTGGCGCCCTCGGCCGTGCCGTTGACGCCGCGGGTCACGTCACCCAGCGCCGCGACCGTTTCCTCCAGCGACGCTGCCTGCTGCTCGGTGCGGCGGGCAAGATCGTTGGAAGCAGTGGAGATTTCCGCAAGGCCGGACCGGATGGTGGCAACCGCGCGAATGACGGAGTCGACCGCTTCCTCGAGGCTCGCGACCGAATTGTTGAAGTGATCCCTGATCCTGACATAGCGATGGTCGACTTCGCCGACGCGGACGGTGAGATCGCCCTTCGACAGCGCGTCGAGGCCGACGGAAATCTGCCGGAACGCATGCTCCATCACCTGCGCATCGCTGAGCCGCTCGGCTTCCTGGCGCAGCCGCTCTTCTTCGGCAGCGAGGCGGGCGCGTTCGGCATTGGCTTCGGCGATCAGCTTGGCGCGTCCGGTCTCCTGGAAAACCTTCAGCGAACGCGCCATGGCCCCAAGCTCGTGGCGATGCTCGACGCCGGTGATGACGATCGCATCGTCGCCACGGGCGAGCTGCTCCATGGACTGCGCCATCCCGCGCACCGCCGAGGAAATCAAGCGGCCGACAAAATAGGAGAGCACGAGCCCGATGACGATCAGCAAGCCGCTGATGACCAGCGTCGCGCTCGTCGCGGAGGCAACGGTTGCTTCGACCGAACCGTCGAGATTCTTCTGGGCGCCGGTCACGGTGGCCTGCAAATCCCTAAATTCGCCTGATATTTTCGGGGCGAGCACGCCAAGCTGCGTCTGGCGGATATTGCCGGAAGCCTGCAGCACTTCCTTCATGTCGCCGAGACGGGCGGTGTAATTCTGCATGAGCTGGCCGGCGCCCATCAAGCGCTTCTTCTGCAGCTCGTCCTTCGCGGCCTTGGCGGCGGCATCGTTGAGTGCCACGGCTTTGGCGAGTGCTGCCTGAGCCGTTTCGTAAGCGGCAAAATCCTCGGAATGCACGAAGCGTTCGGAGAAATAGAGGCTGCGGTTCAGGGCTTCCAGCGTCGCTCCCGTCATGTGCAGCAAGGCGACATCGTTCTGCCGCCAGGCGCTGCGCATGACATCGTTGAGCGCGATGCTGGTCCAGGGACCGAATTCGGTGACCTTGGAGATCAGCAGGTCGCGACGGGCCTGAAGGGAAACGATCTGCTCGAAGGCCTTGCCATAGGCGGCGATATCCTGGCGGATGACCGCAAGACCGGATTGCAGGTCCTTGTTGCCGGCAAAACGCGGATCGTCCGCCTCGAATGCCTTCACACCGGCGCGGAAGTTGTCGACGACGGCCTGCGTCGGCGTGGTGCGGAAGGCTTCCGCCGACATCTGGATCTCGTGCAGTTTCTCGCTGTAATCCGAGATGGCGAGGCTCTGACCGGCCGTTGCGCGATAGGAGGCGAAGATCGCGGCGAGCCCGTTCATGCCGGAGATCGCGCTGACGGTCAGCAGGCTCATCAGCAGGATCAACGGCACGAAGCCTGCGGTGATCTGCGCGCGAATGCCGAATTTATTCCAGAAATGCAACATCATAGGCCTCTTATGCTCACTGGCTCTTCGGCAGGTATTGCGCAATGTTCTCAGGGGTGACGAGCTCGAAGGGCACGTTGTTTTCGCGCGGCACCTTCTCCTTCTTGACGAGCTTGACGGCAGCCTCGACGGCGGCGGCACCCTGCCCGACGGCGCTCTGGAGAATGGTCACGTCGAGATCGCCGGCCACCATCGCGGCGAGTGCATCGTCGGTGGCGTCGACGCCGGCGACGACGACGTCCTTCATCGGGATATTGGCCTTCTTCATGGCGCGGATCGCACCGAGCGCCATCTCGTCATTGTTGGCGATGACGGCGTCGAACTTGACGCCGGCCGCCAGCCATTCCTGCATCTGCTGATCGGCATAATCGCGCGACCAATAGGCCGCCTGTTGCTCGACGATCTCAAGGCCTTTGCATTCCGGCGTCGCGATGACATCGGCGATGTCCTGGGTGCGGGTGCGGGCGGCCACATGGAAAACCTCGCCCATCAGTACGACGACGCGGCCCTTGCCCTTGAGGAGAGAGCATACTTGCTTCGTCTCCAGCGTACCGGAGTCTTTCTCATCGGAGGCGACAACGACCTGATTGTCCGGCAAGTCCAAGAGATTGGAGGGTGTCGTGTTGATGTAGATCAGCGGAATGCCGGCATCCGCTGCGATCTTGGTCATTTGCGGCCCGAGATCGCCATCAGACAGCATCATGATAATGGCATCGACCTTGTCGGCGACGAACTGCTGAACCTGCTTCTTCTGCAGCTCATTGTCGCCATTGGCATTCTGGGTGACGAGCTTGAGGCCTGATATCGTCTTCCCGTGCGAGACGACGCCGTTCACAAGCATCTCTCTGAACTTGTCGAGATTGGTCATCGAAACCCCGATCGTCTGCGCATTGGCAACAGAGACCGATATCGCCAAGGCGATGGATGCAAGCGTCGCGGTTTTCATGAAATCCCCTATGCGATTCGGATATGAATGCGTTATTTCAAATCATGGTTAAATTTTACTTTGCGCGCGGAAACGAGAAGTAACGCGGGGAATAGGAATCTTGCAGCGGCGCACGGCTGGACTTGAAACAGGTCAAGCCGGATTTGAAGTGACGGCATCAAGTCTTTGTTTTTAAATATCAGCGTCCGCCGAAACCGGAGCCGACGGTGATGCCCTTGTAGATCACCCTCTGCAGCACGATGGCAAGAATGACGCCCGGCACCATGGATATTGTCGCGCCGGCCATGATGTAATTCCAGGAGGTGCCTTGCTGCGTCTGGAACAAGGTGAGCCCGAGCGGCAGCGTGGCTTTGTCGAGGCCGCTGGTGGCGATCAGCGGCCAGAGGAAGCTCTTCCACTGGGCGATGAAAGTGAAGAGCGAGAGCAGGCCGATCGCCGGCATGGCGAGCGGCACGATGACGGTGACCAGGATGCGCAGGCGCGACGCCCCGTCCATCATCGCCGCCTCGTCGAGATCCTTTGGAATGCCGAGGATGAACTGCCGCAGCAGGAAGGTGCCGAAAGAGGAGAAGGCGACCGGCAGGATCATCCCGTGATAGGTGTTGATCCAGCCGAGCTTGCTGACGACCAGGAAGAGCGGGATGACCAGCATCACCTGCGGGATCATCAGCGTGCTGAGATAGGTGAGCAGCAGCCCTTCCCGTCCGGGAAACCGCAGGCGCGCGAAAGCATAGGCCGAGAGGCAGGAAACCACGAGTACGATCGCGGTCACACCGCAGGCGACGATGAAGGAATTCATTAGGAAGGTGCCGAAGGGCAGCGAAACCAGCGCCTCGACGAAATTGCCCCACTGATATTCCTCAGGCAGGATGCGCACCGGCACGGCCAGCACTTCGGTATTGGAGCGCACCGCATTCGACACCATCCAGAAGAACGGAAAGAGGAAGAGCAGCGCGACCAGCGAAAGGCCGGCATAGCTGAAGAAGGTGCCGATGCGCCGCAGGATGCGGTGCCGGTTCCGGGACTGGGAGTGCGGATGCCGTGAGGTCGCGTCAATCGTCATAATGCACCCATTTGCGCTGCATGTGGAACTGCAGGATGGTGAGCGCCATGATCATGACGAACATCACCCAGGCGAGCGCCGAGGCATAGCCCATCTGGAAATTGGTGAAGCCCTTCTGGTAGATGGCGAAGCCGAGAGTGGCGGTCGCCGAGCCCGGGCCGCCGCGCGTCATGGCGAAGATCTCGTCGAAAACCTGCAGCGAGGTGATGGCCGTCATGACGGTGGCGAAGAAGACCGTCGGCGAGATAAGCGGCAGGCGGATACGCCAGAAGCGCCGCCACGGCCCTGCCCCATCGATCATCGCCGCCTCGAGATAGTGCTTCGGCACCAGGTCGAGCGCGGCGTTGAACATCACGACGTTGTAGCCGACATTGGCCCAGAGCGTGACGAGCACGACCGCCTGCATGGCCCAGCTCGAACTCAGCAGGAAATTCGGCAGGCCGAGGCCGAGTGACCGGATGATGCTGTCGGCCAGCCCATCCGGCGTGAAGATCAGCAGCCACACCACGGAGGCCGCGATCGTCGGCGTGAAGGTCGGCAGGAAGAAGATCACCCGGAAGATCGCCTTGCCGCGCTTGAGGCTCGATATCCACACCGCCAGCGTCAGCGAGACGATGATATTCACCGCCAGGTATTCGACCGCGAAGAACAGCGTATTGCCGAGGATGGTGTAGAAGGCCGGATCGACGGTGAAGAGCTTGATATAATTCTGAAAGCCGACGAAGGACGGCGTCGTCAGCAGCTGCCAGTTGGTGAAGGACAGCGCCAGCGACGCCAGGATCGGCAGGGCCATGAAGATCATGAAGCCGAGGAAGCTCGGCAGCAGGAACAGCATGGCCGTCTGCGTTTCCGGCTTCAGGAAGCGCCGAGGCCGACCGGGCTGCAGGCTGATTTCGGCAACGGCGCTTTCCGACATCTCTTCCTCCATGCGCGGCAATTCCTGCCGCCGCGCTCTATTGCTGCGCGAGGCTTTGGATGGACTCCATCGTCTGCTTGGCGTCGGCGCTGCCGCCGAAGGCCGGCGGGAAATACTGGTTGAACAGGTTTTCCACCGCCGCCCAGTTGTTGGTGATCACATAGGGCACCGAATGCGCCAGCGAATAATCGAGCGCCTCGCCGCCATTGGTGATGTCCTTGGCCGCCACCTTGTACCAGGAGGATTGCGAGGCCGTGCGGGCCGGCAGCGCGCGGCCCTGTTCGGCGAGATATTGCAGCGCCTCGGGGCTGGTCAGCACCTGGATCGCCTTCCAGGCCGCATCCTTGTTCTTGCTCGTCGTGGCGATGCCGAAGCCGGAACCGGCCGTGACGGCAGCAAGGTCCTTGGCATCATCGCGCGGCAGGGTGGTGAGGCCGATCTTGAACTTCGCCTTGTCCTTCATGCCGATGATCGACCAGGGACCATCGACATACATGGCGACATTGCCCGAATTGAACCGCCCCTGGATGACCGTGCCGGCATCGGCGCTCGACGGCACCAGCGGTGCGATCTTGTCCTTGGCGGCAAAGCCGATCACCCGGTCGGCAGCGGCGATGGCGCTCGGATTGGTAAGGTCGAGCTCTCCTGAATCATTGACATATTTGTCACCCCAGGCCGAGGCCAGGACCGAATAGTTCTGGGGCGTGATGCCGAAACCGTATTTGCCGTCCTTGGTCAGCTTCTTGGCGGCATCGGTAAATTCGGCGAGCGTCCAGCCCGGCTTCGGCAGCGGAACGCCGGCGGCTTCGAGCGCATCCTGGTTATAATAGATGACCCATGGACCGACATCGTAAGGCAGGCCGTAGAGCTGCTTGTCGACGGACATGCCGCCGATGATCGAGGGCGTGAAGGCGCCGACGTCGAACTTGTCGGCCGCGATCCGGTCGTTCAGAGGCTCGAGCAGCGAATAGAAATTCGGCATGCGCAGCGACTGCATGGAAACGATGTCGGCGAGCTGCCCCGACGCCGCCAGCACCGGCAGGCGGGTCCAGTAGTCGACCCAGCCGGTCGTCGTCAGCGTTACCTTGATATCGGGATATTTGGCGGTCACCATATCGGCCAGGTGCTGCCAGCCCTTGGTGTCGGCATCGGAACCGGTCCACATCTGCCAGGTCAGGTTGACCTGCTCGGCCGATGCTGTTGTGGCAAAGAGGCTGCCGCCGATTGCGGCAAGCAAAAGCGTTTTCTTCAGAACCTTCATGGGTTTCTCCTCCCTCCATGACGCAATGAACACGCGAGTGCGACCGAGTTCACGCCTTGAGGACGATCTCGATCACCGGGACGGTAACGTCGGGTCGCCGGACCGGCAGTTCGAGCGTGATCATGCCCTCCGGCACCATCACGCCGATATTGGAATCCACGTCTTTCGTCTGGCTGAGCCAGCGCACTTCGCTGGCATCGTGCAGGAACTGCGCATAGGCGATCCTGTCGGCGAGGCCTTCGATATGAATGTGGCGATAGGGCCAGTTGTAGACGTGCAGGTAGAGGCGGTTGCCGCGCTGGGTGTAGCGGCAGCCGGCCGGCACCGGAAATTGGGAGGGACCGGCGCCGTAGATCGAGCGCCCATTGACCTCCATCCATTTCTGGTAGACCTCGAGGGCCGCGACGGCGCGGGCATCGAACGTGCCCCGCCCGGTCGGGCCGACATTCATCAGGAGGTTGCCGCCGAGCGCAACGGAATCGATCAGCAGTTGGATGATCTGTTCCGGGCTCTTCCAGCTGTCCTCATCGCGGTGATAACCCCAGGAGCCGCTGAAGGTATGGCAGGCCTCCCAGAGCACCCCCTGGCTGGCGATGGCAGGCGCCACGCGCGGCGTATATTGCTCCGGCGTCGTCACGTCGGGCAGCTTGCCCGGCGGCAGGTCGAGTCGGTTGTTGACGATGATTTCGGGCTGCAGCTCACGCACCAGTTCCAGCAGCCGCTCGCTCTCCCAGTCCGCGCGCCCCTTTCCGGGCAGGCCGCGATATTCGCGGCCGGGATAGCTGAAATCGAACCAGATGATGTCGACGCGGCCGAAGCCGGTCAGAAGCTCGCGCACCTGTTCGCGCATATAGGCGGCGTAATTGGCGATGTTGCGCCCTGAATTCAGCGCCTCGGCATCGGGATGGTTGCGCAAGGGGTGGTGGACGTCGATCGGAAAGTCGGGATGGTGCCAGTCGAGCAGCGAATAATAGAAGCCGATCTTCAGCCCTTCGGCGCGAAACGCTTCGACCAGCGGCGTCAGCAAATCCTTGCCGCAGGGCGTGTTCGGCGCCTTGTAATCGGTGACCTTGCTATCCCAGAGGCAGAAGCCTTCGTGATGCTTGGTCGTCACCACGACATATTTCATGCCCGCAAGCCGGGCGCGGCGCGCCCAGGCCTTGGGATCGTAGAGATCGGGATCGAAATTCTCGAAATAGCGCTGATAATGGTCGTCGTTCAGCTCTTCGCGGTTCTTCAACCACTCATGCCGCGCCCCCAGAGCATAAAGCCCCCAATGGATGAACATGCCAAGGCGATCATGGCTGAACCAGGCGTGCTTGCCCGCCCCTAACGATTCAGGCTTTTCCGGCCAGCGTTCCGAACTCGTCACAGGTTTCTCCTCCCTGTTTTCCGGCTCGACATCATATCGAACCGGTTCGGTAATTGATCATCTTGCTTGATCCCTTGCCTGTCAAGCCGAATTTCTGAAATCGTGAAACCCATTGTAATCGACACACATTCTGGCTAATCATGGAGGATAAGTTGCGCAGACGAAAGAAATCTGACAAAAGGAAAGCTTTAGAACCGGTTCGATAGATATGACGACCATACGAGATGTCGCGCGCCTGGCGGGGGTTTCGATCTCGACCGTCTCGCTTGCGCTCAACAGCCCGAAGCGGGTCGGCGCCGAGACGCTCGACCGCATCCAGCAGGCGATCAAATCGACCGGCTACCGCATCGATCCGGTGGCCCAGACGCTGGCGCGCGGGCGCAGCTCGCTCATCGGTTTCGTGTCGGCCAATCTCAGCAATATGTTCTTCGGCGATATCCGCCGCGAGATCGAGCATCAGGCGCTCGACCACGGCTATTTCGTCCTGATCGCCGACTCCTCCGGCCGCGCCGACCTCGAACGGGCGCTGCTGGAGCGGATGGAAGCGCAAAAGATCGCCGGTATTGCGCTGGCGACAAACGGCCACGGCGCGGAATACGCAGCCTTCCTGCGCGACTTCAAGACGCCGATCGTGATGTTCGACCAGAAGGTGGAAGGTGCAGAGCGCGATTTCGTCGGCTCCGACAATCCGCTGACGACGACCATCCTGACCGAGCACCTGCTGCAGCTCGGCCACCGGCGCATCGCCTTCATCTCCGGCCCGAGCGGCCTGCACACCGCCGACGAACGGCTCAAGGGCTTCATGGATACGATGGCGGCCGCCGGCGTCGATGTCGATCCTTCGCTGGTCACCGAGGGCGGCTATACCAGGACGGGCGGCCATACGCAGGCGATGCGGCTGCTCACCCGCCGCGACCGGCCGACCGCCATCATCGGCGCCAACAACATGATGGGGCTCGCGACGCTGCAGGTGATGCAGGAAATGGGCTTCCGCTGCCCAGAGGACGTATCCCTGGCGATGGTCGACGACGTGCCCTGGAGCAATGTCATCACGCCGCGCATCACCATGGTGGTGCAGGATGCGCAAAAGCTCGGCGAACTGGCGGCGCAGCGGCTGCTGGCAAGAATATCAAGCTCCGAGGCCGCCGCCGAACCACCGCGGGATTTCATCCTGACGCCGAGATTCGTGCGGGGGGAGTCGACCAGGCGGCTGTGAAGACTTGCCCCTCGCCATTGAAAGATCCGAAAATTTGTCATACATGTGTGATGAATCGTAAATTTCGGAGTGCCGCCGGCATCCGGATCAAGGCCGATGCGGGGTGAAGGCGTGGCTATGCAGGGGAAGGATCGCGGCAGAGGCTCGGGGTCGCTGGTCTCACGGGTCGGCGAAAGCCTTCGGCAAGCCATTTTGAGCGGCCAGTATGCCGCCGGCGACAAACTTCCGAGCGAGCATGAACTCACCGAAACGCACAGCGTCAGCCGAACCGTGGTGCGCGAGGCCGTGGCCGCGCTGCGATCCGACGGGCTGGTCGAGGTGCGCCAGGGTGCCGGAATTTTCGTGATCAGCCCCGACCCGGCGCTGTCGGGCCGGAAGGTCGACAAGGCCCGCGTCGCTTCCGATCTCGAAGTGCTGGAGATCCGCACGCCCGTCGAAATCGAGGCAGCGGGACTTGCCGCGCTCCGCCGCTCGCCGGCGCAGGAGGAGGCGATCTTCGAATGCCACCGGAAAATCCTCCATTGCATCGAGACGGACCAATCCATCCGCGAGGCGGACCTGGAACTCCACGTCGCCATCGCCGAGGCGACGAACAATCCGCTGTTCAAGCACTTTCTGGAATCTCAGGGCTCGGCGATCATCCCGCAGTCGCGGCTCGTCCCGGAAACCCGCACCGCCGAGCAGACCGCCTACCGCAAGCTGATCCATCGCGAACATGAAGCGATCATCGTCGCGATCTCCGACAGGGACGATCAGGCCGCGCGTAACGCCATGCGCGAGCATCTGGTCGGCAGCCAGGCGAGGTATCGCAACCTGCTGAAGGATCTGCGCAGCTTTACCAGCTGAGGGCGGCGGCAAGCGCCGCAAGCTCTTTGGGCATCACGAGGTAATCCTTCATCCAGCCGCAGCAAGCGAATCTGCTGGCCGATTGCGTCACCGCGTCTATTGTGGCGGATACTGCGCAGCCCTTATCCGCATACGGCACGGACGGGCTGTCTACCCGTCTGCAACTGAAAGCTAGTTGAAAGCTTCGGCGTCATAGGAAAGGGCAGCATCGTGGAGGAGACACGGGTCAAAGGTGGCGAGACGACGATGCGGGTAAACCATTAGGAGGAGTTTTCCATGCGTTCTTCACGCAGCCTTTTTCACACCGTCGCTTTTTCCGCGCTGCTGACCGCGGCATCCTTTGCTTCAACAGCTGCCCATGCGGCCGACAAGATCACCATCATGGTCGGCGGCTATGAAAAGCAGATCTATCTGCCCGCCAAGCTCGCCGAATCCCTCGGCTACTTCAAGGACGAGGGTCTCGATGTCGAGCTTCTGAACGAAGCGGCCGGCGTCGATGCCGAAAATCAGCTGCTGGCAGGCGCCGTCCAGGGCGTCGTCGGCTTCTACGACCATTGCGTCGATCTGCAAGCCAAAGGCAAATTCGTCGAATCCATCGTCCAGTTCAGCCAGGCGCCGGGCGAGGTCGAGATGGTCTCGAGCAAGCATCCGGAGATCAAGTCGCCGGCCGACTTCAAGGGCAAGAGCCTCGGCGTCACTGGTCTCGGCTCCTCGACCAATTTCCTGACCCTCTTCATGGCCTCCAAGGCTGGCCTGAAGCCCGGCGATGTCGTCACCATTCCCGTCGGCGCCGGCGGCACCTTCATCGCCGCGTTGCAGCAGGATCAGATCCAGGCCGGCATGACGACCGAGCCGACCATCTCGCGCCTGGTCAAGACAGGCGAAGCGAGCGTTCTCGTCGACATGCGCACGGTCGAGGCGACCCGCAAGGCGCTCGGCGGAACCTATCCGGCCGCCTCGCTCTACATGGAAACGTCCTGGGTCGACGAACATAAGGAAGAGGCGCAGAAGCTCGCCAACGCCTTCGTCAAGACGCTGAAATACATCAATACGCATTCCGCCGCCGAAATCGCCGACAAGATGCCGAAGGATTTCTATGTCGGCGACAAGGACGGCTACATCAAGGCTCTCGAAGAGGGCAAGGGCATGTTTACGCCCGATGGCGTCATGCCGGAAGACGGCCCGAAGACGGTGCTCGCCGTGCTGTCGGAATTCTCCAAGAACGTCAAGGGCAAACAGATCGATCTTTCAAAGACCTACACGACGGAATTCGTCAAGAACGTCAAGTAAGTCAGCCGCGCCGCTCCCGGCTCCCAAGCGGGAGCGGCCTCCGATCGATCATGGGCATTGCGTGCGCGCCCTGAAAGCACGCCTCAGGTATCACCATGCAACAGGACAACAGACAGGTCCCGGCGATCGAGCTGATCAATGTCAGCCGCCGCTTCGTCTCGCCGACCGGCAAGTCGCTCACGGCACTGCGGGATTTCAACATGACGGTCGCCCGCGGCGAGTTCGTCGCCGTCGTCGGCCCTACCGGATGCGGCAAGTCGACGACGCTCAACCTCGTGACCGGCCTCGCACGCCCCTCCGCCGGCGAAGTCCGCCTGATGGGCGGGCCGATCACCGGCATCGACCCGCGTGTCGGCTTCGCGTTCCAGACCGACGCGCTCTTTCCCTGGAAGAATGTCATCGACAACGTCATGGCCGGGCCGCTGTTCCGCGGCAAGCCGCGCGCCGAGGCGGAAAAGAGCGCCCGCGACTGGCTGGCGCGCGTCGGCCTCTCGAAGTTTCTGCACCACTATCCGCATCAGCTCTCCGGCGGCATGCGCAAGCGCGTCTCGCTGGCGCAGACCTTCATCAACGAGCCTGAGATCCTGCTGATGGACGAGCCTTTCTCGGCGCTCGACGTGCAGACCCGCACCGTCATGCAGGAGGAACTCCTCAAGCTCTGGGCGGAGCGCAAGGCTTCGGTGGTGTTCGTCACCCACGATCTCGAAGAGGCAGTGGCGCTTGCCGACAAGGTCTATGTGCTGACCGCCGGCCCGGCCACGGTCAAGTCGGTCTATACGATCGATCTTCCCCGGCCGCGCATCGTATCGGAGATCCGCTACGAGCAGAGTTTCATCGATTACTGCAAGACGATCTGGGAAGACCTGCGCGAAGAGGTCGAGACCAGCTACCGCCGCGCAAGCGAAGCGGCCTGAGGGAGGATATCATGGCACACATCACGCTCGAGGCCGGTTCGGCCGCTCTCTTTCGCCCGGGCACGTCAGATGCCGAAATCGAAGCCTCCGCGCTGAAGGCGATGCACCGGCGCAACACGCTGGTGCGCTTCTGGCAGATCGCCATCCTGGTCTTCGTCATCGGCATGTGGGAGCTCGCTTCCAACATGCAGTGGATCGACCCGTTCTTCTATTCGAGCCCGAGCGGCGTTCTCGAGCGCCTTTACGAATGGGCGACCGAGGGAACCACCGAAGGCTCGCTCTGGTATAATCTCTGGGTGACGATGGAAGAGGCGCTGATCGGCTTCTTCGCCGGCTCGATCACCGGCGTCTTCGTCGGCATCGGCCTCGGCCGCAACCGTTTCCTGTCGGATATCTTCTCGGTCTACATCAAGGCGATCAACTCGATCCCCCGCGTGGTGCTGGCGCCGATCTTCATCATGATCATGGGTCTCGGCCTGCCGTCCAAGGTGGCGCTCGCCTTCATCATGGTGTTCTTCGTCGTCTTTGCCAACGCCTTCCAGGGCGTGCGCGAGGCAGACCGCAACATGATCGCCAACGCCCGCATCCTCGGCGCTTCGGACTGGCAGGTCACCCGTACGGTGGTCATTCCCTCGGCGATGAGCTGGATCTTCGCGAGCCTCCACGTCTCCTTCGGCTTCGCGATCATCGGCGCGATCGTCGGCGAATTCGTCGGCGCCCGTTTCGGCATCGGCCAGCTGATCTCGATCGCCAAGGGCACATTCGACGCCGCCGGCATGTTCGCGGCAATCCTCCTCGTCATGGTCGTGACACTCGTTGCCGAATACATCATGACGCTGATCGAGAACCGTCTGGCGAAATGGCGCCCGCAGCAGCAGCTCGATACGCAGTAACCAGATCGGCCTCCCTCCCAAGGCAGATCGAAGGGAAGGCCGGGCGCAAAGCCCGGCCTTCGTTTTTTGATGGCAAACTCGGCCAACTTCCCTTCGTCATGCTCGGCCTTGTGCCGAGCATCTGCTCCGGTCGATAGGGCAGCAGATCCTCGGCACAAGGCCGAGGATGACGCCGGGTAGAGAGCGAGGGGTGCCATAAACCAGTTCCTGGGCGCCAGATCCGGCGCTTTTTATGGAAGCATTTCGCCTTTAAGCAAGCGGAAGCCGCACGGTCACCACCAGACCGCCGCCTTCCGCATCGCTGAGCGACACCGAACCTTCGGCGCCTTCGACCACCTCGCGGACGATCGCAAGCCCGAGGCCACTCCCCTCGCTTTCGGTCCCCATGATCCGGTAGAAGCGTTCAAAGACCTGTTCACGCTCGGCTTCGGGAATGCCTGGCCCGCTGTCCTCCACGGTCACGACGGCGCTTCCGTCAGCCTGTCCGACCGAGACGGTCACTCGTCCATCCGCACCGCTATAGCGGATCGCGTTGTCGATGAGGTTTACCAGCATTTCGCGCAGCATGGTGCCGTCACCTTCGACGATGACGGGGCCGTCCGCTTCCAGGCCGACATCGATATTACGCCTCAGCGCCTCTTCGGCATGCGCTTCCAATATCTCGCGGGCGGCCTTGCTGAGATCGGTCACGTCGCCGCGCGGGCGCCGGCTCCCCGGCTCAGCCCGCGACAAGGTCAGGAGCTGGCCGGCGAGGCGCGAAATCTGCCGGGTGCTGGCGCGAAGCGCCGCCAGCGCCTCGTCGCGACGAGCCGCGTCGCCTTCGCGGGCCGCCACGCTCGCCTGCGTCGAAATCAGTGCCAGCGGCGTTCTGAGCTGATGCGCCGCGTTCGATACGAACCGCCGCTGCGCGGCCATTTGGTTCTGGACGCGCTCCATATGGTCGTTCAGCGCATGGACGAGCGGGCGCAGCTCGCTCTGCACCATCTCCGGCGGCAGCGGATCGAGACGCTTGCGGCCGCGCGCTCGCACCGCGTCCCGCAATCTCAAAGCCGGCGCCAGGCCGCGCTGCAGCCCGAGGATGGTCACCAGGCTCGCCAGGAAGACGAGCACGAACTGCTTCGAAAAATCCGAAAGCCACAGCTGCCTGCGCATCGCATATTGGCTGTTATGCGTCACGGCAACGGTCACGGAGATCGTGCCGTCCTCGGGAAGCCCGACGACGGGATGGTCGAGCATCAGGACGCGCACATCGGCACCGTGGAAGGCGCGATCCTCGCCGACGCGCTGGGCGGCCGGCAGCGGCAGGTCGGGAAAGCCACTCACCAGATTACCCCACACGGTGATGACCTGGTAAAAGACGCGGTCGCCGAACCCCGTATCGAACATCTCGAGCGCTGCGGGCGGCACATCGACCTGGACATTGCCGCCCTCATCGACGCGCACCGCCTCGGCAATGACACGGGCCGAGGCCAGGAGCGTGCGGTCCGTCACCAATTTCGCCGTCGCATCGGCCGACCAGAAGCTGTCGTAGAGATTGAAGCCGATCGCGCCGAACAGCGTCAGCAGCACCAGGAAAAGCAATTGCACCCTGAGGCTCTGGCTGAGCCGGCCGAAGGCGGCGCCGATCTTGCTATAGACGCTATTGAACATGTCTGAGGAGATAGCCGAGGCCGCGCAACGTCGCGATCTGCACCGAGCTGGCCTCGAGCTTCTTTCGAAGCCTGTGGACATAGATTTCGATGGCGCTCGGATCCGCCTCGTCGTCGAAACCGAAGACGCTTTCGGAAAGGGCGGCCTTCGAGACCGTATTGCCCAGCTTCATGACCAACTGCTCGAGAACGGCATATTCGCGCGGCGTCAATTGCAGCGGCTCGCCCTCCACGAAGAACTGCCGCGTCCCGCCGGAAAAGCGCAGGTTCCCGACCGTGATCTCGGACGATGCCCGGTCCTGCCCGCGGCGCACCACCGCGCGGATCCTGGCTTCGAGTTCGGCGATTTCGAAGGGTTTGGCGAGATAATCGTCGGCGCCGCTGTCGAGCCCCGCCACGCGGCCGTCCAGGCTTGCATTGGCGGTCAGGATGATGATCGGGAGCTTATTGCCTGATTGTCTCAACCGCTTCAGAAGCGTCAATCCGTCAAGCTTCGGCAACGAAAGGTCGAGGATCATCGCCGAATATTCCGCCACCTTGAGCAGATGTTCCGCGTCTTCGCCGTCATAGGCAATGTCGATCGTATATTGCGCCTGCCGCAGGGCTTTGCCCAGCCAGGCCGCCAGATCCTTGTTGTCCTCCACCACAAGCAGTCGCATCCGATCCCCTTAGCACGTGCGGAGGGGCTCGCGGAAGCGCGCGCATGGGAGACCGGCTACATTCGACATCGCCTGCCGCTCCGAGTATCAGAGTGTCCTCAGCCGTCATTGGCGCGAATTGTCCGCTATTTGTCCGGCGCGTGCATTTTCCTCTGTCCTTGGATCGCCGAATATGGCTTCATGATCAACATCCACGGAGCAAGAAATGTCCGACCATGAAACCATCCTTCTCGTCATCGACGCTCAGGAGTCCTTCCGGCAGCGCGATTGTTGGGATGAAAGCCTCGCATCCGCCTATATCGATCGCCAGCAGGCTCTGATCGACGGCGCGGTGGCCAAAGGAATACCCGTCATCCAGATCTTCCATGTCGATGGAAGCGGGCCGTTTTCGGAAAGCTCGGGCTTTGTCAAAACGCTCGCCCCGCTCAGGATCGCCGCCGACGCGACCTTCAGGAAGAGCCGTCACAGCGCTCTCGTCGGCTCCGGGCTCGACGTCTGGCTGATCGAGAATGGCGTGCGTCGCATCATCGTCTCAGGCATCCGCACCGAACAATGCTGCGAGACCACCACCCGCCACGCATCGGATCTCGGCTATCAGGTCGATTATGTCGGCGAATCGACCCTCACCTTCCCGATGACCGACGCGGGGGGACGCACCTGGAGCGCTGGAGAAATCCGGGGCCGCACGGAACTGGTCCTGTCGGGCCGTTTCGCCAGGATCGCCACCGTCGAACAGGCGTTGGCAGGGCGCGCAGAGCTGCTCTCCGCATGACTGACGCCGCGCAGCCCTTCGATATCCCCGTCTTCGTCGTCGTGCCGCCGCGCGTGCTGCTGCTCGACGTCGCTGGTCCGATCGAAGTGCTGCGCAAGGCGAACATCGAACAGCGGGCGGTGCGCTTCGGCGTCACCTATATCGGCCCGTCGGCAACGGTCGGCAGCTCGATCGGCCTCGCCGTCACCGGTGTCGCCGCTCTGCCGGAGCGCTTGCCAGATCAGGCGCTTGTCGTCATCGCCGGCAGCGCCGACGCGCCCATGGACAACAACCGTCCCTGGGACGAGCAGGAGCGCGCCGCGCAGGCTGCGATCGTCGCATGGCTGAAGCGCGCCGTCCGCCCGGGGAATCGGCTGGTCTCGATCTGCTCCGGCGCCTTGCTCGCCGCCGAGGCCGGAATGCTCGATGGCCGCGAATGCACCACCCATCACGGCTGCATGGAGGATCTGGCCAGGCTCGCGCCCACCGCCCGCATCCGGGACAACCGGCTCTATGTCGAGGACGGCGAGCGTCTCACCAGCGCCGGCATCACCGCCGGCATTGATCTCATGCTGTATATCGTCGCCGAAGCGGCGGGACATGCCTGCGCGCTTGCGGTGGCGCGATATCTCGTCGTCTATCTCAGGCGCGGCGGCGCGGACCCGCAGCTTTCGCCCTGGCTCGAAGGCCGTAACCATATCCATCCGGTCATTCACCGTGCACAGGATGCGGTTGCCGCCGATCCCACTCGCGACTGGTCGGTCGCCTCGCTTGCGCGCCTCAGCGGCGCCAGTCCGCGGAACCTCTCGCGGCTGTTCAACGAGCAGACCGGCATGAGCGTCACGGATTTCGTCAACCGCATGCGCGTGGCTCTCGCCCGCGAAATGCTCGCCGGCTCTCGGCTGGATATGGAGGCCGTGGCGATGCGCTCAGGCTTCGGCTCTGCCCGACAGTTGCGCCGAGCATGGAATCGGCTGCACGAGAGCCCGCCGAGCGCGGCACGGCCGAGGCCGACGTTCGGTTCATAGAGGAAGAGAAAGGGCGGCAGGCCCGGCCTCGTCTTCGGCAGCAACGGCTGCAACGCCGAGCGCCTCCGTCCCCCAGATTTCGATCTGCGTCAGTGCGGGAAAGGGCGAGCCGTCCTCGGCCTTGATAAGCCCGTGCAGTTCCACCCATTCGACAGTGCAGGGCTCGATGGAAAAACGCTGCGCCGTGCCGGATTTCACCAGCGGAAAGGAAGAGGTTCTGCCGTCCGAGAAGGTGACGCTCGCCTCTTCCCACCAGGAATCATGCGGGAAATCGGCGCGGAGGTAGAAGACGATCTCGTCGATCCGCACCGGCCGACCGAACTCCACGGTCAGCGCGGCTTCGGGATCGCGATTGATGCCCCAGCTGGTGTAAGGCCAGAATCCATGATTGTCGTTGGCCTTTTCGCCGTCGATCGCGTTGCGCGCGGCAAAGACCGCTTCGCCGCGGGTCTCGACATTAGCGCGCGCATGAGGGAAGAGCGCCCGATTGGCATGATCGTCCCAGGGATTTAGAGCGAGATTGCGCCGCTGGGCGAGTTCGTCGGGCCGCGCCTTTCTTGCCGAAAGCCGGTGAATATCGCCCTTGAAGGCATTCGGCGAATAAGACTTGCGCTTATCGCCGAAAGGCACGGCGAGCGAGTAGGCGCCTTCCCTGATGTAGACAAAACCGGGGTGGATTGCGCTGTCCAAAGCGAGAAAGAGATGTCCGGGTTCGGAAGCCTCGACGACGACACAGTCGCCCTCGCGATAATCCTGGCGATAGACCAGGAAGGTCTCGTCCCGCCCTGTGGAACTTGCCCGCACGAATCCATCGGCATCCACGATCTTCAGCGTCAATTCCATGCTCGACCTCCTCAGAGCATGATGCCGAAAACTGTAAGCGGTTTTCGGACGACATCATGCTCTAGCTTTTTAATTTATCCGCAATCTCAGGCGCTTGCCGGCAAGCGGCAGACGCAGCCGGTAGAGCTTCTCGGGCCAGGCCGATCTCAGCCTCATGTCATTCACCTCGATCTCGTCGATTTCGATTTCCCCGGCGCCGTCGACAAAAATGCTGCCGAGATCGGCAAGATCGATCCTGTTTTCGGTGACAACAGGCGCGAGGCACGTCATCAGCGACAGGACCGCCGGCCGGTCGCCGTCATGGGTATCGACGATCTCCACGTGCCGGTCCCGATGCAGGGAGACCACGCGCCGATAGCTGCGCAGTTGCGCTTCCTCGGGATAGGCGCCTGCAATATCGAGGGATATGCGCGCGCTCGCCTCGGCGAATTCGACCTCGACATCCTTTGCGCCGAAGGCTTCGCCGGCGGACTGCATGACACCGGAGAAAGTCGGCAGGTTGTGATAGGCCGACTGCATCGTCCAGATCTCGTAACGCCGCGGCGAGAAGGTCTTGGCCGTATAGGTCTCGACGCCGACATCGATGAGGAACGGACGTCCGTTCTTGTAGAGCGTCACGCTGCCGACATCGTTGTGATTGTGGCCCTCGCCGTTGTTGCCGCCCTTGACCGCCAGCGAAAACTGCTCGTCGCGCGCGACGAACAGGCCGATGCCGGGATAGAAGATATCCCGCCCGGACGCGGCATTCGGCTCGGCCTTCGGAATTGCCGGCCCGGTCAGCAATTCCTGCACGCGATACCAGAGGTTCCATTCCCCCGGCAGGTGCGGGCTCTCGGCGTCAGCCCGGTCGGCCGCGGCGAAGGCCGCCAGCATTTCGGAGCCGACCGCCTTGCCGAACAGATATTCGCGCGCGCTGCAGGGTTCGACCACTGCGGAGGAATCCGCGAAGTTGAAATAATGGCGGCCGGCCACATGCATATGAGCGATATATTCGGCCATGTTGCGGATCTTCGGCTGCCGCCAGATCCCGTCGAACAGGCCGGGCGCGACGCTATCGAGCACGGTCAGCGCGCCGTGCAGGCAGAGAGCGGCGTGGCGGTAATAGACCACGCCTTCCTCGCAGGCGCCGTCCTCGGCATAGTCCTTCAGGAAGGCGTCGAGACTGCCGAGCGCCCTTTCGATGACGGCGCGGCGCGTCGGCTGATCGGTCTTCAGCGAGAAGGTGGTCAACAGGATGTTCTGGGTTATCCAGGCGGTCCAGTTGTTCATCCGCTCGTCGCCGCTGCCCATCCACCAGAAATGCCGGCTGAGATAGGGCGTCAGGATGCGGGCCTCGATCTCGCGTTTCACACGCGCCGCAATCTCCGGGCTGATGCCGTCGAGCGCATCGCCGAGCAAGGCGACGATCGTTGCCAGAAGGGCTGACGTTTCGGCGGCGAAGAGATCGACGACCGGCTGCGAAGTATCAGGCAGCGGCAGACGCGGGCCGCCGCGCCCATAGGCATTATGCGCCGGAAGCTGCCAGCCGCTTTCCTCCGCGATCAGGAAGACGCCGTCGACAATCCTGGGCAGGAACCGCCCGCTCCCTTCGACGAGTTCACCCAGCACCAGATCGTTGAGCATCCGCCGCCGGGTGAAATAAAGCTCCTCGAAACGCGAACGATTGCCGGTCGCCGTATATTCCCGGTAATCCGAGGCCGTGATCAAAGACCATGCGCGCGCAAGCGCGGCCTCGGCGTCGCGGACGACCACGTCCCGCACGGCCTGCGGCACCGCTTTCCATCTCTCGCGATCGGAGTAGACGGCTCCCGGCGTGAAATCGCCGAGGATGTCCGGCAACGCGCCTGAAATCTCGCTGAACATGTCCCTCCCCGCACTGGAAAAGTATCGACGGGCGTCTGGCCTTCACCCCACCTATCATATGTTTTTGGCGCTTGCCATAAAATTTGTATGATCTATTCAGAACTTGTTTGACCAATACCGGAGATGTGCTATGTCCTTGGCAGGAGGAAGAACAGGCGGCACCCATCCGCCCGAACGGCTCTGGATTTAGGCTAGAGAAGCCCAGAAGCCGCCAGCTGCAGAATGCCGACCAGGAGGAAGCATCGGTGTCCATATCGAATTCGGTCATCGCTAGGGATGGCGCCCCGGCAACTCCACGCCGGAAGGTCGCGGTTCTGTCCAAGCGCCAGCGCAAGATCCGCAGCGCGCTGGTCGCCTATTCCTTCATCGCGCCGAATTTCATCGGCTTCGCCGTCTTCACGCTCGGCCCGATCCTCTTCGCCTTCGCGCTCGCCTTCATGCATTGGGACGGCTCGAATGCGATCACATTCGCCGGACTGGACAATTTCTGGCGGCTGTTCGACGACAAGGCCTTCGTCGCGGCCTTCTGGAACACCATCATCTATACGGTCGCCTCGGTGCCGGCGACGCTGCTCTGCGCGCTCGGCCTCGCCGTCCTCCTCAACCAGAAGATCGCCGGGCGCAATTTCTTCCGCACGGCGATGTTCTTCCCCTATGTCGCCTCGCTGGTCGCCGTCGCCGTCGTCTGGAACATGATCTTCAACCCCGAGATGGGGCCGGTGAACATGATCCTCTACACGCTCGGCCTTGACCCCAAGAACATGCCGGGATGGGCGGCCGACCGACATTGGGCGATGGTGACGGTGATCCTGTTCGGCATCTGGAAGAACATGGGCTATTACATGGTCATCTACCTGGCCGGGCTGCAGGGCATCAATTCCGAACTCTACGAGGCCGCCGATCTCGACGGCGCCAATTCCTGGCAGAAATTCATCCATGTCACCGTGCCGCAGCTCGGACCGACCACTTTCTTTGTCACCGTCATGCTGACGATCCAGTCCTTCAAGGTGTTCGACCAGATCTTCATGATCACCCAGGGCGGCCCCGGCACTTCGACGCTCGTCCTCGTCTACCACATCTATAACGAGGCCTTCATTTCCTGGGATCTCGGCTATTCCAGCATGATTTCGCTGGTGCTGTTCTTCCTCGTGCTCGCGGTCACGGTCTTCCAGTTCCGCCGCCAGAGGGAGGACGAGGCATGAGGATCGCCGGACGCAAGATCACCGTCAAAACGGTCCTCCTCTATGCGATCGTCATCACGGTGACGGTTGTCATGCTGATGCCCTTCGCCTGGATGCTCTCGGCATCGCTGAAGCTCAGCCGCGACGTTTTCGCCTTCCCGATCGAATGGATACCGTCGCAGCCGCAATGGCAGAACTACGTCGATATCTGGACGAAGATCCCGCTTGCGCTCTTCATCTACAACACCTCGAAACTGACGATCATCGTCACGCTGCTGCAGCTTCTGACGTCGAGCTTTGCCGCCTACGCCTTCGCCAAGCTCAATTTCCCCTACAAAAACACGCTGTTCCTCGGCTATATCGCCACCATCGCCATGCCCTGGCAGGTCTATATGGTGCCGCAATTCCTGCTGATGCGCGAATTCGGCCTCAACAACACGCATCTGGCGCTGATCTGCCTGCAGGCCTTCACCGCCTTCGGCGTTTTCCTGATGCGGCAATTCTACATGTCGATCCCGACCGAGCTCTGCGAGGCGGCACGCATCGACGGCATGAACGAATATCAGATCTGGGCGCGCATCATGCTGCCGCTCTCGAAGCCCGCCCTCTCGACACTGACGATCTTTACCTTCGTCAGCACGTGGAACGATTTCCTCGGGCCGATGATCTATCTGACCAAGACCGAACTGAAGACCGTCCAGATCGGCCTGCGCATGTTCATCTCGCAATATTCGGCCGAATACGGGCTGATCATGGCGGCCTCCGTCGTCGCCCTCGTGCCCGTTCTCATCGTCTTCCTCGCTCTGCAGCGCTTCTTCGTCGAGGGCATCGCCTCGACGGGACTGAAGGGTTAAAGCCATGAATGCCGTTTCAACAGTCGCCCCGCAGCCGATCACCGACAAGGAAGTGAACGCCGCGCTCGATCTCGCCGTCGCGCAGGTCAGGCGCAACCTTCCTCAGTTTACTTACGCTGCGCAGAACCATTCGAGCGTCAACAATGTCTATCCCGCCGTTGCCAACGACCAGTGGACGGCCGGCTTCTGGCCGGGGGAGATGTGGCTCGCCTTCGAGCATAGCGGCGATCCGGTGTTCCGGCATGCCGCGCAGATCCAGGTCCAGTCCTTCCTGCATCGGATCGTCAACCGCATCGAGACCGATCATCACGATATGGGCTTCCTGTATTCGCCCTCCTGCATCGCCGCCTGGAAACTCGTCGGGGACGAGGACGGCCGCAAGGCCGCGATCCTGGCCGCCGACCAGCTGATCGAGCGCTTTCAGCCGATCGGCCAGTTCATCCAGGCCTGGGGCCGCAAGGGCAGACCGGAAGAATACCGCTACATCATCGACTGCCTGCTGAACCTGCCGCTTCTCTATTGGGCCAGCAGCGAGACGGGCGACCCAAAATACCGCGAGATCGCGCTCACACATGCCCGCACCACGCTCGCCCATTCGGTGCGGCCGGACGATTCCACCTATCACACCTTCTACATGGACCCGGTCACCGGCGCACCGGTGCGCGGCGCCACCAAGCAGGGCTACCGGGACGACAGTTTCTGGGCGCGCGGGCAGGCCTGGGGCATCGCGGGCATGGCGCTCTCCTACCGCTATGAGCGGATCGAGGAATACCGCCAGACCTTCGACCGGCTGCTTGCCTTCTATCTCAACCGGCTGCCGGCCGACATGGTGCCCTATTGGGATCTCGTCTTTTCCGATGGCGACGGCGAGCCGCGCGACAGCTCGTCCGCCTCGATCACCGCCTGCGGCCTGCTTGAGATGGCCGATCTCGTCGATGCCGATACCGCCGCGCGCTACCGCATGCTGGCGCGGCGCATGGTGAAGAGCCTTGCCGATCACTATGCGGTCAAGGATCCCACCGTCTCCAACGGACTGGTGCTGCACGCCACCTATTCGAAGAAATCGCCCTTCAACACCTGCCGCGGCGAGGGCGTCGACGAGTGCGTCTCCTGGGGAGATTATTATTACATGGAAGCTTTGACGCGCCTTTCGCGCCGCTGGTCTTCCTATTGGTGACGTCAGGAGAACCCGATGGCCAGCATTTCGCTTAAAGAGCTGAACAAATCCTACGGCGCGCTCACCGTCGTCCACGATATCGATCTTGAGATCGCCGATAAGGAATTCATCATCCTGGTCGGCCCCTCCGGCTGCGGCAAATCCACGACGCTCAGGATGATCGCCGGGCTTGAGGAGATTTCCGGCGGCGAACTCCGGATCGGCGGCGACGTCATGAACGACGTCCCCTCCAAGGACCGCGACATCGCCATGGTCTTCCAGAACTATGCGCTCTACCCGCATATGACCGTCTACAAGAACATGGCCTTCGGCCTGCAGCTGCGCAAAGTCTCGCGCGATTTCATCGATAAGCAGGTGCAGGATGCCGCCAAGATCCTCGACATCACCCATCTCCTGAACCGCAAGCCGAAAGCGCTTTCGGGCGGGCAGCGCCAGCGCGTCGCGCTCGGCCGCGCCATGGTGCGCAACCCGGCCGTCTTCCTGCTCGACGAGCCGCTGTCCAATCTCGACGCCAAGCTGCGCGGCACGATGCGCTCAGAAATCACCAAGCTGCACAAGCGCCTCAACGCCACCTTCATCTACGTCACTCACGATCAGGTGGAAGCCATGACGATGGCCGACCGCATCGTCGTCATGAAGGACGGCCATATCCAGCAGGTCGACACGCCGCAGAACCTTTACGACCGCCCCGTCAACATGTTCGTCGCCGGCTTCATCGGCGCGCCGCAGATGAACATGCTGCCCTCGACCATTCAGCGCCGGGGTGACGGCTACGTCGCCATCTTCGACGGCCGCGAATTGCCGCTGCCTGCGCATTTCGACAAGAGCAGGATCGCTCCCTACGAGGGCCGCGAACTGGTGCTCGGCATCCGCCCGGAAAACTTCCACGAACTGCCGCCGGCCGACATTCCGGCCGAGAACCTGGCCCCTGTGAAGGCGGTGGTGGAACTTGCCGAGCCGATGGGCTCGGAAGTGCATCTGAACATGGTGGCCGGCGGGCGCAATCTCATCGCGCGCGTATCGCCGCGCTTCCGGCCCGATATCGGCGAGGAGGCGACGCTGGTCGCCGACATGAGCAATGCGCAGCTGTTCGACAAGGAAACCGAACGATCGATTCTCTACTGAGCGCCTGGGGAGACGGCCATGCAGTGGTTGCGGGACATGTGGACGAAAGAGGGGCCGGGCATTCCGAAGGATGCGCCTGCGAAGACCGGCCTTGCCCTGTTCGCCGATATCCTCGCCCGCGAATGGTGGGAGATGGTCAAGCTCAACATTCTGTTCATCCTGGCCTCGCTCTTCGTGGTGACGCTGCCGGCAGCACTCGCCGCCATGGCCCGCGTCTCGGTCGCCTTCGTCGAAGATCGCAACACCTATCTCCTGCGTGACTACACCGAAGCATTCCTGCGCTATTTCTGGCGCGCCACCGCCTGGGGCCTGGCATTGGCAGGCGCGCTTGCGATCGGCGTCCATGCGATCGTCACCTATGGCGCCGGCGCGCGTGACAATCTGATGCTCGCCGCACCGCTAGCGGTCGCGCTTGTTGCCACCGCCTTCGTCGCCGTGCTCGCCTGCCATCTCATCGTGTTGATGGTAATGCGCGACCTGCCGGTGCCGCGGCTCCTTCGCCTCGCCGCGCTCGCCTCCGTCGCCCGCCCACTCCCGGCGCTTGCCGCGCTCGCCGTCAACGCCGCCCTGTGGCTGGCGCACATCCTCTTCTATCCGGTTTCCGTGTTCATGCCGGCGACCTTGAATTTTTCACTCGGAATGTTCGCCGTCGCATTCGGCGTCCATCGGGCAGTGGTGTTGGTTCTGGACCTGCCAGAGGCAATGCGGCCGCACCGACACTTCATAAAATAACTGATCCAGAGACGATCCAGGGAAGGAGAACAGGAATGTATTTGGACAAATTCGGGAGGACGGTGAAACTTGCCGTGGCAGGTTTCACTCTGGCCGCGACGACAGCCGGCGCAGCACTTGCTCAGGACGCCGTGACGCTCAAATGGGCTTTGTGGGACTGGGACAAGACCGCCTATTACAAGCCGCTGATCGAGGCCTATCAGGCTAAGCATCCGAACGTGAAGTTCGAGCCGATGGATCTCGGCTCGCAGGACTACCAGCAGATGATTTCGACCCAGCTGACCGGCGGCTCGAAAGATATCGACATCGTCACCATCAAGGACGTGCCGGGCTATACCAATCTGGTGCGCGCCGGCAACATCGCCGATCTCAGCGGCTTCGTGAAGGATCAGAAGATCGATCCGGCGCCTTATGGCGGCCTGATCGAAGAGCTGACCATCGACGGCAAGATCTATTCGCTGCCGTTCCGCTCCGACTTCTGGATCGTTTATTACAACAAGGACATCTTCGACAAAGCCGGCGTCCCCTACCCCACCAACGACATGACCTGGGCGCAGTTCGACGAGACCGCCGAGAAGCTCGCAGGCGGCATGGGCACCAACAAGACCTATGGCGCGCTGCTGCACACCTGGCGTTCGACCGTCCAGCTGCCCGGCATCCTCGACGGAAAACATACGCTTGTTGATGGCGACTACGCCTTCCTGAAGCCCTGGTACGAGCGCGCGCTCACCCTGCAGAAGGATGGCGCCATTCCCTCCTATGCCTTCCTGAAGACATCGAATACGCATTATTCGGCGCTCTTCTTCAACGGCACGATCGGCATGCTGCCGATGGGCACCTGGTTCGTCGGCACCCAGATCGCCAAGGTCAAGTCGGGTGAATCGAAGAGCAAGAACTGGGGCATCGTGAAGTTCCCGCATCCCGACGGTGTGGCCGCCGGCACGACGGCTGCGCAGATCTCGGGGCTGGCTGTTAACGCCAATTCCGCCCACAAGGATGCCGCGCTCGATTTCATCAAGTTCGTCACCGGCCCGGAGGGCGCGGCCGTCATCGCGGCGACCGGCACCTTCCCGGCGCTGAAGACCGCCGATGTCAGCGCAAAAATCGCCTCGACGCCCGGTTTCCCGCAGGATGAGGCCAGCAAGGAAGCGCTGATACCGGCCAAAGCCTATCTGGAAATGGCCGTCAATCCGAACGCCGCGAAGATCGAGGTTGTGCTCAACCGCGCCCATGACGCGATCATGACCGACAACACCTCCGTCGATGACGGTCTGAAGGAGATGACTGAAGGCGTGAAAGCCATCAAGTAGCCTCACAAGATACCGACGGCCGCGGGTCAACATCGGCCCCGCGGCCGAATCTGTTTTTACGAAATTCCGAGTTGATGATGATCTACGATCCTGCGCGGGCCAATCCGCTTTCCGGCAATCCCCTGAAGACGCGCGACGATCTGGCAAAGGCCGTCATCGACCTCTTCAAACCGCTCCTGCCCTATTTCTCCGAAGGCGGCGCCCGTGTGCGCCTGGGCGCTGCTGGCGCGATCTTCGACCGGGCGGCAGCGGATCTGGAGGGATTTGCACGACCGCTCTGGGGCATCGTTCCGCTCGCCGCCGGCGGCGGCCATTTTCCGCATTGGGATCTCTATCGGCAGGGGCTCGCAAACGGCACCAATCCCGCCCATCCCGAATATTGGGGTGATCTCGCCGATCGCAACCAGCGGCTGGTCGAGCTTGCCGCCGTCGGCTTTGCGCTGGCGCTGGTGCCCGAACATATCTGGGAGCCGCTTGCTGACAACGAGAAGAAGACGGTCTCCGCCTATCTTGTCGCCGCGCGGAACCTGGAATTTATCGACAACAACTGGAAATTCTTCCGCGTCCTCATCGATCTCGGGCTGGAGCGTGTCGGTGTGGCGTTCGACCACGGCAAAACCGTCGCCTATCTCGACGAACTGGAAGCCTTCGATCTCGGCGACGGCTGGTATCGCGACGGGCCGGTCCGGCGGGTCGATCACTACATCCCCTTCGCCATGCATTTCTACGGCCTGATCCACACCGTGCTGGCGCCCGGCGACGAGGCGCGCAAGCAGCGCTTCCGCCATCGCGCCGAAATCTTCGCCCGGGATATCCGCCACTGGTTCGGCCCCGATGGCGCTGCCCTTGCCTTCGGCCGCAGCCAGACCTACCGCTTCGCCGCCGGCGGCTTCTGGGGCGCGCTTGCCTTTGGCGGCCTCGAAGCACTGCCCTGGGCGGAGATCAAGGGCTATTACATGCGCCATATCCGCTGGTGGTCGGCGCTGCCGATTGCCGACCGCGATGGCGTTCTCTCCATCGGCTACGGCTACCCGAACCTTCTGATGAGCGAGAGCTATAACTCTCCCGGCTCGCCTTATTGGGCGCTGAAATTCTTCCTGCCGCTCGCCCTTCCCCACGATCACCCCTTCTGGGCCGCCGAAGAAGCGCCGCAGCCGGAATTCTCAGAGCCGGTGGCTTTGAAGCCGGCCGGCATGGTCGCCATGCATACGCCGGGAAATGTCGTCGTGCTCTCCTCCGGCCAGCAGCACGACAAGATGCGCGGTGCAAACGAGAAATATTCGAAATTCGCCTACTCCACCCGCTATGCCTTCAACATCGAGGCCGACGACCGGAACTTTGCCGCCGCCAGCTTCGACGGCATGCTCGGCCTCTCCGACGACGGCGTTCATTTCCGCATGCGCGAAACCCTCGAAGAAGCGCTGATAGCGGGCGACCGGCTCTATTCGCGCTGGCGCCCCTGGAATGATGTCGCCATCGAGACTTGGCTCATCCCCGCAAACCCCTGGCACATCCGCATTCACCGCATAACCACACCGCGGGCGCTGAGCACCATCGAAGGCGGCTTTGCGATCGAACGTGCCGATTTTAATGCCGACCGGTCCGATGCAAGGGAAGGCAGCGCCGTCTGGTACGGCCAGACCGACGTCAGCGCGATCATCGATCTGTCGCCGTCCCCCCGCGTCGGGCATGCGATGAGCTCGATACCAAACACCAACCTCATTTATGCCAAGACAGTGCTGCCGCAGCTGCGCGGCGAAATCGCCCCGGGGACCACACTACTCGCAACCACAGCGATGGCCTTGCCGATCGGCGAGAATTGGGCGATGGCGCTGAGCAATCCGCCGGCTCAACCGGAGTTAGACGAGCTGGAGCGGCGCTTCCGCGAGAACGGCGAACGCGTACCGGCCTTTGCCCTCCCCGCGGCGTGAGGCCTAACGGCGATCAGACAGCTCCGAACGATACGCAGCAACGATCCGCTGGGCTAACTCCGCCATTTGATCGTCCGGCATCTGCAAAACGCCGTGTTCTGCCATCAGCGCGTGGTATTGCTGCCTCTCGAGAGGTACGCCCGGCGGCAAGGGAACGACGTGAAAATGCAAATGGCTGTTAGCCTGCTGGCTGCCGAGTGAAAGGACGTAAATTCGCTCGGCGTCGAACACGCTTTTAAGGGCGCGAGACAGAACGTGCACCTTCTCCTGCAGCCGAAGATATTCATCTGTCGACATATCCCGCGCCAGATCCTCGCGATGCTCCCTCGGACAGACAAGGCAGTAACCGGGCAGGGTCGGATATTTACTCAGGAAGATGATCGTCTCTTCGTCTTCGAAAATGCGATGATGAAAGAAAGCGGGATCACCCTTGACCAGGCCGCAGATAAAGCACGGCCTGATTGCAATGTCCCGCAGATAGGTCTCGAGATCAAATGGGTGCCGGTCGTTCATCTTGGACCCCCTCTCCCGCACGGTAAGCGATAGGCAATGCAGTCGACCGCCTGACGTTTTTTTATGACGGGCCGCCCGGCTTGCTATCGCGTAGCGACGCGCAATTCATCCGACATCTCGGCACCGATCGGTATCCTGAGGGTGAACATCGTGCCATTCCCGCGGCTGCTCGCCACCTCGATCGTGCCCCCGTGAAGCTCGATGATCTGTTTGACGAGATTGAGACCGATGCCGGTGCCGGCAATGCCTGTGGAGCTTCTGGCGCGGAAATAACGCTGGAACATCTTCGGGAGGTCGTCGGCGTCGATGCCGATGCCTTCGTCGCGGACGGTGATGCAGACGCTTTCTCCTTCCTGCCACCCTGTGACGTGAACATTGGGAGATTCCGGCGCGTATTTCACGGCATTTGAGAACAGGTTGCTGAAGACCTGATCGAGCGCGGGGCGATCACCATAAATGGTCTGAGGAATCCGGTCGAGTTCGAGCAGAAAGCGATGGGATCGCCGGATGCTTTCCTGACGCGCGCTGCAGGTTTCGATGATTTCGGCAATTGAGCACGGCTTGGGTACGATGGTGATCCGGCCATGATCCAACCGCCCGGCGGCAAGGATGCTTTCCATCAATTCGAGCATACGGGAAACCGAGCTGCGGATCTGGTCGGCCTTTTCGGCCAGGAATTCCGGCGTCGCCGCCTCTTTGCGGCGAATAAGCCGCTGCGCCGCGCCGTCGATCACCGCCAGCGGGGTGCGGAACTCATGCGACGCCATCGAGACGAACTGGCGCTGCAACTCGTTGATCTGCTTTTCCTGTTCGAGCATGCGTTCGAGTTCTTCCGTCTGCCGCGCCAGTTCGACAGTGCGGGAGCGCACCATCTCCTCAAGCGTATCGCGGTGCTGCAGCAATGCCTTTTCGGCACGCTTGGCCTCGGTGACGTCGACGACGGCCATCAGCGATGCCGCCTTGCCCTTGTAGTTCAAGCAGGTGGAATAGACGGTGACTTCAATGGTGCCGCCATCTCCCTTGCGGTGGCGGGAGGAGCAGGTCGTGGCGGCTGGATCCTCGGCGTCGAAGACGGCAGACGTGACCCGTCCGGCGTCCTGCGGCGCCTGGATGTCACGCAGCGTCATCGTCAGGAACTGCTCCAGACGATAGCCATAATGATCGATGGCGGCTTGGTTGACATGGAGGAACTTCAGGGTATCGCGGTCATACACCCACATCGGCATCGGGTTGCCTTCGAACAGCAGCCTGAACGACGCCTCCTGCATCTTGAGATCGGTGATGTCGACTCGGATGCCGACGCTGCCCCCTTCGGAAATCCGGCGTTCCTCGATCCGGATCCACCGGTTTCCCGGCAGACGCTGCTCGTGTTTGCTGGTGGGCTCGGCATGATGGGCCAGCCGCTCCTCAAGCCATTCCTCTTCGCGCCCAACCGCTTCCGGATACTGGCCGCGTTCGAGGCCTGCACGCAGGCGGTCTTTGAAGCGCATCCCTTTGACAAGCATATCGCCGCTTTCGGCGTAAAGCTGTTCGTATCGTCGGTTCCACAGCACGAAGCGGTCTTCGGCGTCGAACAGGACGAGGCCTTCCGGGACGACTTCGAAGGCTGCCAGAAGCCGGGCATGCGCCGCCCGCGCCTCCTGCTCGGCGCGTTCGGCCTGGGCGTGCGCCTCTGCAAGGGCTTTTTCCGCCAACCAAGCCTGTGTGATATCCTCATGGGTCGATACCCAGCCGCCTCCCGGCGTCCGCTGATGATAGCCGCGGATGATCCGGCCGGATTTGAGTTCCTTGATCCAATCCTGGGGCACGTCGCCCATATTGGTCGCTTCGGCCCAGGCGAGATAGTCCGACGTCGAAGTGGCGGGAACGGCACCGACCTCATGTCTCAGATTCAGGATGTCTTCCAGGGACTGCCCCGGATGGATGACGGCGGAATCGAGTCCGTAAACCTCAGCATAACGATTGTTCGAAAGGAGCAGCCGGCCGCCCTCGTCAAACAGGCACACGCCCTGTCCCATGCTGGCAAGCGCGGTGTCGAGTTGCTCGTTGCGCCGCTGCAGTCGCGCCTGCGCCGCGCCGAGTTCGATATGTCGTTTGATGCGGGCGACGAGCTCGGCGGCGGACACGCGGTTGGAGACACAATCCACCGCACCGGCGGCAAACCCCGCAATCTTGCTTTGCTCGTCCTGCGGCGAGGCCAGTATAATCACCGGGATATCACGCGTTACGGCGTTTTCCTTGAGACGCCGGCAGTCTTCGAGACCGCGTCCCTCCGGCGACAGGGCGTCGAGCAGGATAAGGTTGGGCAACGGCCGCTTGGCGACGCATTCGTGAAATTCATCTCGATCGAGGTGAACGCTGAGCACGATATCGTGTTGATCAAGGCAATCGCCAAGTCCGGGCAGGCCCGTCAACGCACCACCCATTGCAGAGATCATGTGCAGCTCGTCGGACAAGACTACTCCCCCGTTCGCCCAAGTGGCCGCGACTATAGGTCGTATGAGTTAATAAGCGACTTACCGCTGGTCGGCATGCCATGGTGGCCTGTTTCATGGTCAGGAAATGGTTAGCGGGTGGCGGCTACTTCTTGAAATCCTGAAGAGTTTAGCGCTCGACGCTCCGCTTGCATCGGCCCATCGGTGGCATGCCGGGAACACAGTATCTGCCGGTGCGTTCAGCAAAGCACCGGCTTCAGGAGGTCCCAATGCCAGCCAACGTTGCCACTTCAGCCTCCGATCTCGAACCGCGCAAGGGCAGTCCCAGCCCGCGGCTCGACGAACATGAATTCAAACGGCGCTTTCTCAATCAATTTCGGGATCCGGCCTACGGCAAATTGCAGGAAGAGCTTACGCGACTCGCGTCGGCAGCCTGGGAAGCCTACGCAAATTCGCGAAAAAGCCCGAAGACCCGCAAGGCCGGCCCCGGCTTCGCCGATCCCGATTATGATCTGGCTGAAGACTGGCTGGCGGCCCGCGATGCCATCCGTGACGCGCAAAAGCGGCATGACGATCCGAACGGGCCGACCCGTCTGCTTCTCGTCAACGGCTCGACGCGCAGCGAACACACCTGCCCGGGCGAGATTTCGAAGAGCTACCGCATGGTCGACATCGCCAGGGAGGTGCTGGAACAGCAGCGCCATGTGAAGATCGAGATCCTCGACTTGAGCCGGCTCGCCTCGGAATACGGCCGGCAGATCCATCCGTGCAAAGCCTGCTTCTCCACGGCGGCGGCTCTCTGTCACTGGCCCTGTTCCTGTTATCCCAACTATTCGCTCGGACAGATCCATGACTGGATGAACGAGATCTATCCGATGTGGGTCGAGGCGCACGGCATCATGATCGTCACGCCGGTGCACTGGTATCAGGCGCCGTCATCCCTGAAGCTGATGATCGACCGGCTTGTCTGTGCCGACGGCGGCAACCCGGATCCGACGAGCACCCATGGGAAACATGCCGACCAGGCAAAACAGCTGGAGATGAACGGATGGCCCTATCCCCGCCATCTGGAAGGCCGCCTGTTTTCCGTCGTCGTTCATGGTGACACGGAAGGTGCAGAAGGTGTCCGCAGGAACCTTTCGGACTGGCTGAGATCGATGGATCTTGTACCAGCAGGCCCGCTTGCCGAAATCGACCGCTATATTGGTTACTGGGAACCCTACGCGACAAGCCATGCGGCATACGAGAAAGACCAGGCGATGCAGGAGGAAATCCGCAATGCGGCGCGAACGCTATACGAAGCCGCTGCCGCCAGGCGCCAAGGCGGCCAGATCGCTGCCGGCGCCGGCTTGCGGCAGCCGCGTCAGAAATAGCGACACGAACGCCTCTTGCCGGCCGGACCTTCGCTGCGGCCACCGGAAGGGAACACTATTGTCCGTTCTCGATATCGCGTAGCAGATCCAGGGCGCTTTGATATTTTTGCTTGTCTTTGCCGGCCTGTTCGGCTTGGCGTAGATTGTCTTCGAGATCGGCCCACTTGACAGGCAAAGCGAGCGAGTTTGCTGCCGCACGCCTGACGAATTCCTCGTCCGGCTCGTCGGGCCGCCGGGTCAATGCATCCACCGCAGAGATGATCGCCGACGGGAAGCCTTCCTCTTTCAACCTGTCGAGCGTCCAGCCATTGCCTTTTTCGGCGACGTCGTGAAGGTAGGCGACGGTTCGCGCCTCGTCGCCCGGCACGAGAAGCGCGACCCGCTGACAGTGCTCGAAGAAGGGCCGTCCGGTTTTGTCCGTCTG
This sequence comes from Rhizobium sp. M10, assembly GCF_002531955.1. Classification (NCBI taxonomy): domain Bacteria; kingdom Pseudomonadati; phylum Pseudomonadota; class Alphaproteobacteria; order Hyphomicrobiales; family Rhizobiaceae; genus Rhizobium; species Rhizobium sp. M10. The sequence continues at coordinate 203,788 of NZ_NWTA01000015.1, forward strand.
GCCGTCATGTGCCTCCATGGCGATCTGCATGGCGTGGTCGAGATGCTGCATGACGATTACGGTCCTTCGGTCTCTCTGATCTTTTGCCGGGAAGGTTTCTCCCCCGTGGTTATCTCGATATCGGGCGGCGTCGCCCCGGACACTTGACCAAATCCGGGGCGTGGCCGATCGAGATCGCCGCTTTCCCCGGCGCCTTGAAGCAGCGCCGCGTCGTCCCTGTCGTCTTGATCGAGCAGGTCCTGCAGCGTCTCATCCTCGTCCTCGCCGGCCAGCTCGTCGCAGGCTTGCATCCAATGACGCAGGTCCGCCCCTTCGGGGCGGCCTTCGGCCTCCCAGATTTCGTAGGCCCGCCGGCGTATCTGTTCGTGTTTGTCTGTGGCCATGATCTTCTCCAGGTCCGACCAGACCTCGCAGTTTGGTTTCGCCTCGAGCGGCCGTGTTTCAAGGCGTGTTGATGGTGGGAAGAAAATCCTCCACCTGCTTGCGCTCAGCCTTTGAAAGCGTCTCCACCCGCTCCTGCCAGAAGCGTTCGGCCGCCGGCGGATCCACCTCCCATTGGCGAACAGTGGTGATGTTGTCGTCGATCTTGGACCGGCGGCGCCCGCCGAGGCTCAGATACTCTTTCGCGAGTTTCAGGCTTGGCGTTTCGGTGCCGCTGTCGCGATCCGATGTCGAACTCGCATTGCGCCGGGCTGCGTCCGATGCATTCTGGCGATAGACCTCGGCCCGTTGCGTGTCGAAGGAACGCGCGTCGTCGGTTCCGCTTTCGGGTGGTGTGTTGGTTTTCGAAGTCGTCATGGATCACCTCTCGATGCTGTGATCCATTAACCTTCGCCAGCTGTGAGAGTTCCGCACGCCGGCGATTGATTTGAGCGGGTCAATCAGTGAACGGCCATGCTTACCATGCGATAAGGGTGCACGGCCTCGAACTGCGAGATCATCGCCGTCGCCTGGAGCAATACGCGCTCGGCATTCTCGGGATCGTCCCGGGCGAGTTCGTCGGCGTTGACGCGGATCGCTTCGGCCATGTTGTTCGACAGTACAGCAAAGTGCATATTGCCCTCGACGAGGGCCTCGCGCGCCGTATCCTCCAGCGTACGAGCGATGTCGACGAAGATTTCCTCGCGTTCCTCGATAGTGAGGTCTTTGATTATATTGGTCTTCTCTTCCATGTCACTCACTCCTAAAAGAACGTGGGCCTAAAAGAACGTGGGCCTAAAAGAACGTGTGACGGTGATCGAGCTCATCGAGCCTCGATCGCCTGAGAGCTAGGAACGCCGAAATCCGGATTCAAGCCGGAGCACAGTTTTGAACGCGTCTTCAAGACGAGGGGACGACCATCGTCATTAGTTCGAACGCAGCAGCCGGTCTTCTGTTCCCCGCAGGGCCATTAGCAGTCGCCGGCAGCGAGTGCTAATTTTTCTGCGCCGCCCCTTGAAATCGAAAAACCATCGAACCAGATCAATCCCGCAAGGCGCGCGACCTTGCACCCACCCGGACCTCGTCATCCGGTCCGGTCTGGCGAACAACGTCATCATTGTTTGTCGATGGAGGAAGACATGTCGTTCCGACCGCTTCATGACCGCATTCTCGTCCGCCGCGTCGATTCCGAGGAAAAGACCAAGGGCGGCATCATCATTCCCGACACCGCCAAGGAAAAGCCGCAGGAAGGCGAGGTCATCGCCGTCGGTCCCGGCGCCCGCAACGATGCCGGCCAGATTCAGGCGCTCGACGTCAAGGTCGGCGATCGCGTCCTGTTCGGCAAGTGGTCCGGCACGGAAATCAAGATCAACGGCGAAGACCTGCTGATCATGAAGGAAAGCGACGTGATGGGTATCATCGAAGCCCAGAGCGAAGGAAAGCAGGCCGCCTGAACCCTCAGGACGTGGTCAATGCTAGCTGCCTATGAAGGAGTGAGGACATGGCTGCTAAAGAAGTCAAATTCAACGTCGAAGCCCGCGAGAAGCTGTTGCGCGGCGTCGACATCCTGGCCAACGCCGTGAAGGTGACCCTTGGCCCGAAGGGCCGTAACGTCGTGATCGACAAGTCCTTCGGCGCGCCGCGTATCACCAAGGACGGCGTTTCGGTCGCCAAGGAAATCGAACTCGAAGACAAGTTCGAGAACATGGGCGCCCAGATGGTCCGCGAAGTCGCTTCGAAGACCAGCGACATCGCCGGCGACGGCACCACGACTGCGACGGTCCTCGCCCAGGCGATCGTCAAGGAGGGCGCCAAGGCCGTTACCTCAGGCATGAACCCGATGGACCTGAAGCGCGGCATCGATCTCGCCGTCGTCGCCATCGTCGCGGAACTGAAGGCCAACGCCCGCAATATCTCCAACAATTCCGAGATCGCCCAGGTCGGCACGATCTCCGCCAATGGCGATGCTGAAATCGGCCGCTTCCTGGCGGAGGCGATGGAAAAGGTCGGCAATGACGGTGTCATCACGGTTGAAGAAGCCAAGACCGCCGACACCGAACTCGAAGTCGTCGAAGGCATGCAGTTCGACCGCGGTTACCTCAGCCCCTATTTCGTCACCAACGCCGACAAGATGCGGGTCGAGTTCGAGGATCCCTATATCCTGATCCACGAGAAGAAGCTCTCGAACCTGCAATCGATGCTGCCGATCCTCGAAGCCGTCGTCCAGTCCGGCAAGCCGCTCCTCATCATCGCCGAAGACGTCGAAGGCGAAGCCCTTGCAACGCTCGTCGTCAACAAGCTGCGCGGCGGCCTGAAGATCGCTGCCGTCAAGGCTCCTGGCTTCGGCGACCGCCGCAAGGCCATGCTCGAAGACATCGCCATCCTGACGGGCGGCACCGTGATCTCCGAAGACCTCGGCATCAAGCTCGAGAGCG
>NZ_NWTA01000016.1:0-226 GCF_002531955.1 Rhizobium sp. M10
GTGCTCACTGCCGGCACCGTCATCTCCGAGGACCTGGGCATCAAGCTCGAATCCGTGACACTCGACATGCTCGGCCGCGCCAAGAAAGTGTCGGTCGAGAAGGAAAACACCACGATCGTCGACGGTTCGGGCGCCAAGTCCGACATCGAAGGCCGCATTGCCCAGATCAAGGCCCAGATCGAAGAAACCACCTCCGACTACGACCGCGAGAAGCTGCAGGAACGCC